>VAZT01000735.1 GCA_005884825.1 Alphaproteobacteria bacterium | reverse complement strand
GCAGACTTCCGTACGCGGTTTCCTGGGTCAGCGCATGGCGGAAAACGTAGACCGATCCCTCGGTTGCGGTGCGCTCGTAGACGAATTCGTGGCGGATCAGCTCGCGCAGATGGTCTTCCGCCGACCCGAGGCCCTTCCATACGGCATTCAACAGGCGCAGCGGGAATTCTCGGCCGATCACCGCGGCGGTTTGCAGAAGCCGTTTGGTTTCGTCCGCCAGTCGATCGATCCGCGCCATCACGACGTCGTGGATCGTATTCGGCACCATGAGATCGGTGCGCAGCTCCCTCGCCTCGCCGACATGCAATGCCAGTTGCTCGAGGAAAAACGGGTTGCCGTCCCCCTTAGCGACAATTTCCTGGGTCACCAGGTCGATTAGATGCTCCGCCCGGAGCACCGAGCGGACCATCTGGACGCTGTCGTCCCGTGACAATGGTTGCAGCGGGGTCTGCCCCGCATAGGACTTGTCGATCCACGGCGGCCGGTAGCCGGGCCGGTAAGTGGCTAGCAGCAATACCCGGACGTCGCGAATATTCTCCGCGAGAAAGCCGAGAAACTCCTCCGATATCTTGTCGACCCAATGGAGGTCCTCAAGCACAAGAATAAGGGGGCGCCGGTGACCGCCCTTTACCGCGAGTTGCCGGAGGGTTTCGAAAGTTTTGCTCTTGACCGCCTCGGGATTTGACAGCGCTGGCGAGCCTGCGACATCCTTGATTTCCAGCAGATGGAGCAGGACTGGGCCGTCCTCGTCCGGATCCATCCCGACCTCGCGAAGGCCCGCGCGGACCTTTTCGGCGACGATATCGGGGGTATCGGCCTCGAGAATCCCGCAATTGCTGCGCAGGAGATCGAGCGCCAGGAGGTACGGGATTGCGGAAGAAAATTGTTCAAGATCGCGAGCTCGCTCTCGCGATCGACAAAAACCGCCGTACGAGGCGAGGTCGATTCCCGGAGCCCGGTCCGGCGGTGCGACACCACGAGCAAACGAAAAGCCGGGATCGGCTCGGCCTTGCCTTTGAGAATGAGCGGCCCGACCGGCTCCACGCGCGCGTAGCCTTGCGCCAGCAGGTAGGTCGCTTCGCTCAGGAGGATCGTTCCGGGTTCCGCGGCTTGCTGAAGCCGGGCGGCCACATTGGCCGTGTCACCGATGACTGTGTAATCCATCGCCAGCTTATCGGCGACGGGGCCGAAGACGACCGGGCCCGTGTGGATGCCAATTCGCACGGCCAGAGCGAAGAGCTCGGGATCGGGCGCCTCGCCGCGTTCATGGAGTACCCGCTGTACGGCGAGGGCCGCCAATAACGCGCGCCTCACGTGGTCTTCCTGAGTGAGCGGCGCCCCGAACAGGGCCATGAACCCGTCGCCGGTGAATTGCGGCGCCGTGCCGCCGTAACGGTGCACCTCCGCCAGGCTCGCCTCGAGAAAGGCATGAACGAGGTCGCGCATCCCCTCGTCTCCGAGCCGCTCGGTGAGGGGGGTCGAGTCGACGATGTCGCAAAAGAGCACGGTCACTTGTTTGATTTCGCCGGGGAGCGTGCTCACGGTCCCTGGGGGCTGCGGCTTCGGCACATAGGGCGTCGGGGCGGCCGACTCCTGGCAACCCTGCGGGTCGACGGAGGTGCCGCACTGCCCACAGAATTTGTGTCCGGGAGGGTTGGCAGCGCCGCATGACGGGCAAGTGGAACCAAGCGGCGCGCCGCATTGCCCGCAGAACTTCATGCCGGCCGGGTTGTCGGCATTGCATCGGGCGCATTTCATAACGGGCCTACACGCCGGTCGCTGTTCGGATGGCGACCCGCTAGGGCCGACCCCACAACTCGTTTGTCGCGAGGCGGGCGCCTTCCGCCAATGCCGCCAATTTGGCCCAGACGACCGTCGGATGGACCTCGCACGAGGTCGAGAAGCTGGCGAAGCCGCAATCGGCGCCGGCGATCACGTTTTCCCGCCCGACCGCGCCGGCAAAGCGCGCAATGCGCTGGGCGACGGTTTCGGGATGCTCGACCAGATTGGAAGCATGGGTCACGATGCCCGGGATCAATGCTTTGCCTTCGGGCAGCTTGACGGCTTCCCAGACGCGCCATTCGTGCTCGTGCCGCGGGTTGGCCGCTTCGAAGGAATAAGCGCCGGCCCGCACCTGCAGCATAATGTCGACGATGTGCTTCAATTCCATGTCATGCACGCGGGGGCCCATATTGATGCTGTAGCAGGTGTGATAGC
>VAZT01000734.1:735-2707 GCA_005884825.1 Alphaproteobacteria bacterium | reverse complement strand
TGCGCGTCATCGATGGCGACGTCCGCGACAGCGCAAAATTCGCCGCAGCGGTGGCCGGACACGACGCGGTTGTTCATTTGGCGTGCATCTCAAACGACGCGAGCTTCGAGCTTGACGAAGATTTGTCCACCTCGATCAATCTTAACGCGTTCGAGCCGCTGGTGCTCGCCGCCAAGAAAGCGGGGGTGAAGCGGTTCGTTTATGCCTCGTCGAGTTCGGTCTATGGCGTCTCCGATAAATCCGACGTGACCGAGGACCACCCGCTCGTCCCGCTCACGCTTTATAACAAATACAAGGGCATGTGCGAGCCGCTAGTGAAGAAGCACACGGGTGAGGACTTTACCGGCGTGATCTTCCGTCCGGCGACGGTCTGCGGCTACTCGCCGAGGCAGCGGCTTGATTTGTCGGTCAATATCCTGACCAACCATGCGGTGAACGCCGGGAAAATCACCGTATTCGGCGGTTCCCAGTTGCGCCCGAACCTGCACATCCAGGATTATTGCGATGCCGTCCAGCTGTTCCTCGCCGCGCCTACGGACAAAGTGCAAAACGAGGTATTCAATGTCGGCTATCAGAATTTATCATTGATGGAGATCGCCGCGCTGGTCGGGCGGGTGGTCGGAGAGGAAATGCCCAGCCGCAGGCAGGTGGAGATCGTCACCACACCGACCGACGACATTCGCTCCTATCACATCAATTCCGACAAGATAAAGCGTGTGCTCGGCTATGTCCCACACCACACCATCGAGGATGCGGTGCGCGAGCTGTGCCGTGCATTCCTGGCCAACAAGCTGCCCAACAGTATGGAAGACGACCGCTACTACAATGTGCGTTTGCTCAAGAGGCTCAAGGCTGCATGAACGGCAAGCCCGTTGCGGTCGTCACCGGCGGTGCTGGTTTCATCGGCAGCCACATGGTCGACGCACTGTTGGCCGCCGGCTTTGCGGTCCGCGTCATCGATAATCTCGAGGGTGGTCACCGCAGCAATCTCGATCATCTCAAAGGCAATCCGGACCTCGCCTGCTATTGGCAGGATGTGCGCGCGCTGGATGCGGATTCGCCGATTTTCGCGGGCGCGCGTTACGTGTTCCACTTCGCCGGCATTGGCGACATCGTGCCCTCGATCGAGCAGCCAACGCAGTACATGGAGACCAATGTCCAGGGGACGGTGCGTGTGCTGGAATGCGCGCGCCAAGCGGCGGTCGAAAAGCTGGTCTACGCTGCTTCTTCCTCGTGCTACGGACTTGCATCCGTCCCGACCGGCGAAGAGCATCCCATCAATCCTCAATATCCGTATGCGCTTTCCAAGTATCTGGGCGAAGAGGCGGCGTTTCATTGGCACCAGGTCTATGAGCTTCCGGTAAATTCGATCTGCATCTTCAATGCCTATGGACCGCGGGTGCGCACCACGGGAGTGTATGGGGCGGTGTTCGGCGTGTTCTTTCGGCAGAAGCTCGCGCGCATGCCTTACACCGTGGTCGGCGACGGTACACAGCGGCGCGACTTCGTGTATGTGACCGATGTCGCCCAAGCCTTTCTGGCGGCGGCCCGAACGCCGATCAACGGGGAGCGGTTCAACGTCGGGGCCGGCGACCCGCGGTCGATTAATCGGTTGGTCGAGCTGCTCGGGGGGGATGTCGTGCACGTTCCCAAGCGACCCGGCGAACCCGACTGCACCTACGCAGACATTACCAAGATCGTCGCACGCCTCGGGTGGAAGCCGGTGGTGAGTTTCGAAGAGGGCGTGCGCCGCATGCTGGTCGATATCGAGCGCTGGCGCGATGCTCCTTTGTGGGATCCCGATCGAATCGCCGAGGCGACCAAGACTTGGTTTCGCTATCTCGGTCGGCAGAGCGCTTGAGGTCGTCCATGCTGGTCGGGTTGCTCGATCGATATCGGCACAAGATAAAGTCGGTGCACGAACTGCGCGAGATCATTGGACCGCGGCCTCGCGACAAGCGCGTGATCATGT
>VAZT01000734.1:0-561 GCA_005884825.1 Alphaproteobacteria bacterium | reverse complement strand
TTGCCGGATCGGACTCAGGAAGAGGCGGAAGCTGTCCGGGCCTATGGCGGGGAGCTCATCTTCACCCCCGGCGACATCGTCTATTCCTCTTCAAAACTCATCAATCTCGCGCCGCCGGCGATTAAACTTGAAAAGCTCCAGATCCTCATGGAGCGCAACGGCATCAGTTTCGACAAGCTGCGTGGAACGCTCGATGCCATGGCAGGGCGCCGCGTCCATGTCATCGGCGACACGATCGTGGACAGCTACAGCCACTGCGCGATGCTCGGCGGTCAAGCCAAGACACCGACGATGACCGTATTGTTCGAGCGCAAAGTCGATTATTTGGGCGGTGCCGCGATCGTCGCGAAGCACCTGGCGGCAGCGGGCGGCGAAGTGACGTTTTCAACCGTGCTCGGGGACGATGGTTACGGTGACTTCGTCGTCGCGGGGCTCAAGGAGGTCGGCATCAATGTACATGCGGTGGTGGATAAATCGCGGCCCACCGTCAGCAAGAATTCGATCGTGGTTGGTAATTATCGCTTGTTGAAAGTCGACACGCTCGATAATCGTTCCATATCC
>VAZT01000750.1 GCA_005884825.1 Alphaproteobacteria bacterium | reverse complement strand
GACCACCCGCAGTCCGGAAAGCGCTATGGAGGCCCGCTACACGGTCACCGTGCGCGGGCTCGTCGTGATGTCCAGCATCGGAATACGCGCGGATGAGCGTCGGCGCAGACAGCGCGTTCGCGTTTCGGTCGACCTCACGGCTGCGGATCCCTTCCCCGGAGAGGATCGCCGACGCATCATTAATTACGAGAAAATTGTCGCTGGCATCCGCGAAGTCGCGAGCGCGGGACATATCGATTTGTGCGAGGGTTTCGCCGAGCGGGTCTGCACCGTTTGTTTTGCCGACCCGCGCGTCGCGCAGGTTCGGGTGTGGGTCGAAAAGCTCGATGTCTTCCCCGATGCCGAAGGGGTCGGCGCTATCCTCGAGCGGGCGCGGCCCGCTTGCGCCCCACTTAAATGAATGGGGCTCAACTGGCCGCGATGGCCTGCCACACGGCGAGCGCTTGGCGGGTCTCGGCGACATCGTGGACCCGCAGGATTTGAACGCCCTGCTGAACCGCGGATAGCGCGGCCGCGAGGGAGCCGGGCAGGCGCCCCCGTGGGGGCTCGCCCCTGCTCAGCCGGGCTATTGTAGATTTCCGCGAGACCCCAAGCACGATGCCGCAGCCGAGACCATGAAACGAGGCAATCCCGGAAAGCAACTCAAGGTTATCGGATACGCGTTTTCCAAAGCCTATGCCCGGGTCGATGGCTATATTTTCGCGTGGGATCCCGGCGGCAAGACAAGCTTCTATGCGTAGTCTCAGGAATTCGAGCACTTCCATCAGCGGTGAATTATAAACCGGATCGCACTGCATAGTCCGCGGTTCACCGCGCATGTGCATCAGCACCACCGACGCCCCGCGGCGGGCGATCAGGGCGGCGCTCTCTGCGTCGTGCGTCAGCGCCGACACGTCGTTGACGATCCGCGCCCCGGCATCGAGCGCGGCCTCCATGACTGTTTTGTGCCGGGTATCGATCGACACGACGGCGCCGGAGTTTACCAAGGCGCGGACGACCGGTTCGACGCGCAGGATTTCCTTCTCCGGAGGGATTTCAGCGGCCCCGGGACGCGTCGATTCGCCCCCGACGTCGATAATGTCGGCTCCAGCCATCAAGAGTGCGCGGCCGTAGGTGACCGCGCGCTCCGTATCGAACCACTCTCCGCCGTCGGAGAAGCTATCAGGCGTTACGTTGAGGACGCCCATGACGATCGGGCGGTCGAGATCGAACCCAGCCCATGGCGGCCGCGGTGCCGACAGGAGCGCAAGCTGCTCTCTCACCCGCTGCGCGAACGGCGCGCCGGCCCCGGCAATCCATAGCTCGAGCTCGGCAATCGAAGACGTCAGCGAGATAGGGCGCCGGTCGGAGCCGAGACCCAGGACCGCTCCCAAACTATACGCCAAATGAGGACCAGTCAGCGGCCGGGCCTGGCCGGAGGCAATCGCCTCCGTCGCGTCGACGACGGTACACCGGGCTTGAAGGTTCCGCCACGAGGGTCGACGCAGAAAACTCACCGAACGTCTCCGAATTCGGCCTGTTGCTCTATGCCCTTCAATGTTGAATGGCGCCCGCATCGCTGCAAGCGGTCATTCAAGTCATGGTTGCATCGCTATCAGTGTAATGTGATCGGTTATCGTGCCTAGATTGGGACCGACGCCAGGGCCGGTCGGGCTGACGATGACGTTGCCGCTAGCGGGGGAGCCCCTCAGGGCGAAGATGCCGCCGGCATCGAAATTCGGCGCGCCAAAACCGACCGTGCCGACAAACGGCGATCCGTCGCTCATCGTCACTGTGTAGCTCGCTACGACCGCGCCGGCGGAGGTCGTATCCGGAATTTGCGGCGTGTTCGGAGTTACGGTGATGATAACCGTTGGTGGCGACGCAACAGCCGCGACATTGAGCGCAAGCGCCGCGCTCGCAGTTCCCGCGTTCTGAGTTGCAGTGATCAGGAAGC
>VAZT01000146.1 GCA_005884825.1 Alphaproteobacteria bacterium | reverse complement strand
TAAACTCGGCATCGATGTCGGCAGCACGACGGCGGACGGGCTCTTCACGCTGGTCGAGGTCGAGTGTCTCGGCGCCTGCGTCAACGCGCCGATCCTGCAAGTCAACGACGATTTCTACGAGGATCTCGACGCTCCCGCGACCGAGGCGCTGCTCGACGCGTTGCGCGCTGGGAAGGCGCCTCAGCCGGGCTCGGTAATCGGTCGGCAGGGTTCCGAGCCGGTCACCGGTCGCAGCACCCTCGTCGAGTCCGGCGCGGGGTCTGTCGGCAGTCAGGAATAAGAGGACGCAATGCTTGCCGACAAGGATCGGATATTCACCAACCTTTACGGCCGCGAGGACTGGCGGCTTGCGGGCGCCCAGCAGCGCGGCGATTGGGACGGCACCAAGGAGCTGATCTTCAAAGGGCGCGATTGGATTGTCGAGCAAGTCAAGGAATCCGGGTTGCGCGGGCGCGGCGGCGCCGGTTTCCCGACCGGGTTGAAATGGTCGTTCATGCCAAAGCAGAGCGACCGTCCGACCTATCTTTGCGTCAATGCCGATGAGAGCGAGCCGGGCACCTGCAAGGACCGGGACATCATCCGTAACGACCCGCACAAGCTGATCGAAGGCTGCCTGCTCGCCTCGGTCGGCATGGGCGTCCACACTTGTTACATCTACATCCGCGGCGAGTTTTATAACGAGGCAAAGCGGCTGCAGGCGGCCATCGACGAGGCCTACGACGCCGGCTTGATCGGCGAGGACGCCTGCGGCTCGGGTTGGGATTTTGAGCTCTACCTGCATCGCGGAGCCGGTGCGTATATTTGCGGTGAAGAGACGGGCCTGCTCGAGAGCCTCGAAGGCCGCAAGGGCCAGCCTCGCCTGAAGCCCCCATTCCCGGCGCAAGTCGGCTTGTATGGCTGCCCGACCACGGTCAACAATGTCGAGACCATTGCAGTCGTACCGGCGATCTTGCGGCGCGGCGCTGCTTGGTTTGCCGGTATCGGCCGGCCGCGCAACTCGGGCACCAAGATCTACTGCCTTTCCGGCCACGTGAACACGCCCTGCAATGTCGAAGAGGCGATGAGCATACCGTTGCGCGAGCTGATCGAACGGCAGCGGGCCGAAATTCTTGTCGGGAACGGCGCGCTTGTTCTCCTCGTACCGGCCGCGGTCGAACCCATAGGCCATCGCCCGTCTCTCGAAATTCTACAAGCACGAGAGCTGCGGCCAGTGCACCCCGTGCCGCGAGGGTGCGGGTTGGGTGTGGCGGGTCATGGAGCGCATGGTCGAAGGCAATGCCTCGGTGGCGGAGATCGACATGCTGCTCGATGTCTCGCACGAGATCGAGGGTCATACGATCTGCGCGCTGGCCGACGGCGCCATGTGGCCAGTGCAAGGGCTGATCCGCCATTTCCGTCCTGAGATGGAGCGGCGGATCGCCGAGTACCGCACGGCGGCCGCACGGGAAAGGCAGGCGGCCTGAGATGCCCAAGCTTACGGTCGACGGGCAGGAGGTCGAGGTGCCAGCTGGCACGACTATCCTGCAGGCTTGCGAGCACGCGGGTATCGAGGTGGCGCATTTCTGTTATCACGAACGGCTGGCGATTGCCGGGAATTGCCGGATGTGCTTGGTCGAAGTCGAGAAATCGCCAAAGCCGATAGCGTCCTGCGCAATGCCGGCGACTGACGGGATGGTGGTTCTCACTAAGTCGCCAAAGGCGCTGAAGGCGCAAAAAGCGGTAATGGAATTCCTGTTGATCAATCATCCGCTCGATTGCCCGATCTGCGATCAGGGCGGCGAGTGCGATCTGCAGGACCAGGCGATGGCCTATGGGTTCGACCGCGGCCGGTACGAGGAGAACAAGCGCGCCGTTCCCGACAAGAATTTCGGCCCGCTGGTCGAAACGCACATGAACCGCTGCATCCACTGCACGCGCTGCATTCGCTTCCTGACGGAAATTGCCGGGGTCCAGGAGCTGGGCGCAACCGGGCGCGGCGAGGACATGGAGATCACAACCTATATCGAGCGCGCCCTCGATTCCGAATTGTCGGCCAACATCATTGATTTGTGCCCAGTCGGCGCGCTGACCTCAAAACCTTATGCATTCGTCGCGCGCCCTTGGGAGCTGGTCAAGACCGAATCGATCGATGTCCTGGATGCAGTCGGCAGCAACATCAGGGTCGATTCGCGCGGGCCGCAAGTCTTGCGTGTGCTCCCGCGCATCCACGAGGCGGTCAACGAGGAATGGATCTCCGACAAGACCCGGTACGCGATCGACGGTCTCGTCCGCCGCCGGCTCGACCGGCCCTATATCGGCCACGAGCGCAAGCGCGAGGTCGACTGGCGCGAGGCGATCGAGCTCGTCGCCGAACGGCTGAAGAAGGTTCCGGGCGAGCGTATTGCGGCGATCGCCGGCGATTTGTGCGACGCCGAGGCGATGTTTGCGCTGAAGGAGTTTCTCACCGGACTGGGCGCGACGAGCCTCGATTGCCGCCAGGATGGCGCCTGGCTCGATGCGCGGTGCCGCGCCGCGTATTTGTTCAAATCGGTCGCGCGCTCGACCTCACCTATCCGGTCGAGATGCTGGGCGATGGCGGCACCGTGATGAACGCATTGGCTGCGGGCGACCACTCCTGGGCCGCCGTGCTGCGCGATGCCAAAAACCCGATGATCGTGGTTGGGCTCGGAGCGCTCTCCCGGCCCGACGGCGCCCGCGTTCTGGGTGCGGCCAGGCGTATCGCCGAAAATGGCGGGCTGGTTCGCGACGATTGGAACGGGTTCAATGTTCTGCACCGCGCGGCCGCGCGTGTCGGTGGGCTCGATCTCGGCTTTGTGCCGGGAGCTGGAGGCCGCGATTTCAGCGGCATCATTGCCGGATGCAAATCCGGCGACATCGAAATTCTCTACCTTCTCGGCGCCGACGAAATCGAAACGAGCGATCTCGGATCAGCCTTTGTGATTTATCAGGGCCATCACGGCGACCGTGGTGCCCGTCGCGCCGATGTTGTGCTGCCGGGCGCCGCGTACACCGAGAAGGACGGCACCTACGTCAATATAGAGGGCCGTGTGCAGCTGGCGCGCCGCGCGGTGTTCCCGCCCGGCGAGGCGCGTGAGGACTGGCGAATCGTACGCGCCCTTTCCGGCGCCATCGGCCGTCCGCTGCCGTTCGATGCGATGCGCGATCTGCGCCGCCAGATGTGGGAGAAGCATCCGGTTTTGGCCGAAACGGATATGGTGACTCGGGCTCCTTGGGGGCCTTTCGGGGAAGCGGGGCCGGTAGCCGCCGATCCCTTCCAATATCCGATCGCAGATTTTTATCAAACCGATCCGATCAGCCGCGCCAGCCATACGATGGCGCGGTGCAGCGAGCTTTTTGTGCGAGGGCGGCACGAGGCGGCGGCACGGACCGGCACTCATGGCTAATTTCTGGACAGGCTATGCCTGGCCGACCGTCATTACCGCCATCGAAGTCGTCATTGTCGTCGTGCCGCTGTTGCTGGCGATCGCGATGCTCACTTATGCCGAGCGCAAGGTCCTCGCCTTCTCGCAGCTGCGAAAGGGGCCGAATGTCGTCGGCCCGTTCGGGTTGCTGCAGCCCTTCGCCGACGGCCTCAAGCTGCTCGTCAAGGAGACCATCGTCCCGAGCGGCGCGAACCGGGTGGTGTTCGTCGTCGCACCGCTGATCACCTTCACGTTGGCGCTCGTTGCTTGGGCGGTCATCCCGTTCGATCCCGGGGTCGTGATCGCCAACATCAATGTCGGGATTCTCTATCTTTTCGCGATCAGCTCGCTCGGCGTCTACGGCATCATACTGGCGGGCTGGGCTTCGAATTCCCGCTACGCCTTCCTCGGCGCGCTGCGCTCGGCGGCGCAGATGGTCTCCTACGAGGTGGCGATCGGCTTTGTCCTCGTCACCGTGCTGCTGTGCGCGGGGTCGCTCAACTTGACCGAGATCGTCGAGGCGCAGCGCCATATCTGGTTCGCGATCCCGCTCTTACCGATGTTCGTGATTTTCTTCATCTCCGCACTGGCCGAGACCGGGCGCGCGCCGTTCGACCTGCCGGAGGGCGAAACGGAGATCGTCGCCGGCTATTTTGTCGAATATTCGTCGATGACGTTTGCGCTGTTTTACCTCGGCGAATACGGCAACATGATCCTGATGAGCGCGATGACGAGCGTGCTGTTTCTCGGCGGCTGGCTCGCACCGTTCGGGGTGGCGCCTTTCACCTGGGTGCCCGGGCCGATCTGGTTCGCGCTCAAGATTGCTTTTGTGCTGTTCTGTTTTCTCTGGGTGCGCGCCACCTTTCCCCGCTTTCGCTATGACCAGCTGATGCGGCTCGGCTGGAAGGTATTTCTGCCGTTTTCGCTGCTCTGGCTGGTGCTCACCGCCGGCGTCCTGACCGCGGCGGGATGGCTGCCGCAGCGCTGAGGGATCTAGGAATGGGATTACTCGAACGCGCCACCCGTAGCCTGCTGCTGACCGAGCTACTGTCGGGGCTGGGGCTGACCTTCCGCTACATGTTCAAGCGGCCTGTGACCGTTAATTACCCCTACGAGAAGGGTCCGTTGAGCCCACGGTTTCGCGGCGAGCACGTGCTGCGCCGGTACCCCAACGGCGAGGAGCGCTGCATCGCCTGCAAGCTTTGCGAGGCGATCTGCCCGGCGCTGGCGATCACGATCGAGGCCGAGCCGCGTGAGGACGGCAGCCGCCGCACGACGCGCTACGACATCGACATGACCAAGTGCATCTATTGCGGCTATTGCCAGGAGGCCTGTCCGGTCGATGCGATCGTCGAGGGGCCGAATTTCGAGTTCGCGACCGAGACGCACGAGGAACTCCTCTACGACAAGGAGAAGCTGATGGCGAATGGCGACCGCTGGGAGGCCGAGATCGCCAAGAACCTGGCCCTCGACGCGCCCTATCGCTGATGAACGTGATAGAGGAACCCGCAATCATCGTCATTCCGGGGCGAGAGCAGGGCCCGCGAGCCCGGAATCCAGGAACACCGGCCTATCGGAGCGGGGCATGGGCCCGTGTTCATGGCTTCCGGGCCTGCCCCTCCGGGGCATCCCGGAATGACTGCCGTTGCTGTCGGCGGCAATGATCGTCCAAGCCATCCTATTCTATATCTTTGGCACGGTAGCCGTCGCTTGCGGGGTGCTGGTGGTTTCGGCACGCAATCCGGTGCACTCCGTGCTCTTTCTGATCCTCGCCTTCTTCAATGCCGCCGGCCTGTTCATTCTAATCGGCGCGGAGTTCCTGGCGATGATCCTGGTCATCGTCTATGTCGGGGCGGTTGCGGTCCTGTTTCTTTTTGTCGTGATGATGCTGGACATCGACTTTCTGCAATTGCGCAGCGGCTTTGTGCAATATCTGCCGATCGGCGCATTGGTCGGCCTGATCCTGTTGGCCGAGCTCATCCTCGTCATTGGCGGTTGGGCGGTCAGCCCGTCCGTCCCGACCCAGGCCCCCGTATTGACCGCGGCCGGCGGTGTTGCGCTCAGCAATACCCGGGCGCTCGGGGACATTCTCTATACGCGCTATCTGTTCGGGTTTCAGGTCGCAGGGCTGATCCTGCTCGTTGCGATGATTGGGGCGATCGTCTTGACTTTGCGTCATCGCGCCGACGTCAGGCGGCAATCGATTTCGGCGCAGCTGGCACGCCGGCGCGCCGAGACTGTCGAGGTCGTCAAGGTGCCGCTCGGCGCCGGAAGCGACTGATGCTGATCGGTCTCCCCCATTACCTGACGGTAGCCGCGATCCTGTTCACGCTCGGCGTCTTCGGCATCTTTCTCAACCGCAAGAACGTGATCATCATGCTGATGTCGATCGAGCTCATGCTGCTCGCGGTCAGCATCAATTTCGTCGCCTTCTCGGTCTTTTTGAACAACCTCGTCGGCCAAGCCTTTGCGATGTTCGTGCTGACCGTAGCGGCGGCGGAAGCGGCGATCGGCCTCGCCATCCTCGTCGTCTATTTCCGCAACCGCGGCACGATCCGGGTCGAGGACATCAATATGATGAAGGGCTGAGGCTTGGCCGTCGCCGTCGTATTTCTGCCGTTGATCGCTACGATCATCGCCGGCTTTTTCGGCCGGGTGATCGGCGACCGCGGCGCGCAGCTGGTCACCTGCGGCGCGCTCTTGCTGTCCGCGGTGCTCGGTCTTTTCCTGTTCCGCGACATTCTCGCCAGCGACGAGGCGCGGGTGATCCCGCTGGCGAGCTGGATCGTCGCGGGCGGTGTCGACGTCGCATGGTCGCTTCGGCTCGACACCTTGAGCGGCGTGATGATCGTCGTCGTGACCGTCGTCTCGTCGATGGTCCACGTCTATTCGATCGGCTACATGCACGGGGATCCGTCGATCCCGCGGTTCATGTCCTACATGAGCCTGTTCACGTTTTTTATGCTGGCTTTGGTGACTTCGAACGATTTCGTCCAACTGTTCTTCGGTTGGGAAGGGGTCGGGTTGATGTCATATCTGCTTGTCGGCTTCTGGTACGACCGCCCGTCGGCGAATGCCGCCGCGATCAAGGCCTTCCTCGTCAACCGCGTCGGCGATTTCGGTTTCTCCTTGGGCATATACGCGGTCTTTGTGATCTTCGGCTCGCTCGACTTCGGCACAGTCTTTGGCGCGGCACCGAAGGCCGTGGGCACGACGATGGAATTTCTCGGCTGGCACGTCGATTCACTGACCCTCGCGTGCATTTTGTTGTTCATCGGCGCGATGGGGAAATCGGCACAGATCCCGCTCCACACCTGGCTGCCCGATGCGATGGAGGGCCCGACCCCGGTTTCCGCCTTGATCCATGCCGCGACGATGGTCACGGCGGGCGTCTTCATGGTCGCCCGCCTCTCGCCGATTTTCGAATATGCCCCGACAGCGCTTGCCGTCGTCGGGATCATCGGCGGGACCACGGCGATATTTGCCGCGAGCATCGGTATGGTGCAGCCGGACATCAAAAGGGTCGTCGCCTATTCGACATGCAGCCAGCTCGGCTACATGTTCGCTGCCGCCGGCGTCTCGGCCTACGGCGCCGCCATCTTCCACCTCTTCACGCACGCCTTCTTCAAGGGGCTGTTGTTCCTGTGCTGCGGATCGGTCATCCATGCGATGGGCGGCGAGCAGGACATGCGCCGCATGGGCGGCCTCTGGCGCAAGACCCCGATCACCTATGTGACGATGTGGATCGGCGCGTTGTCGCTCAGCGCCCTTCCGTTTTTTTCCGGCTACTACTCGAAGGACACGATCCTCGAAGCCGCCTGGGCTTCGGGGTCGGCGGTCGGCCGCTATGCCTGGGTCCTCGGCACCGTCGCGGCGTTGATGACCGCCTTCTACATCTCGCGCGTCATGTTCATGACGTTCCACGGCGAGCCGCGGGCCGGCGAAGAGGCCATGCAGCATGCGCATGAGAGCCCATGGGTTATGTTGATACCGCTAATCGTGCTCGCCATCGGTGCGGCGTTCTTCGGTTACCTCGGCTACGATTTCTTTGTTGGAGCCGATCGAACCGCTTTCTGGAAAAGCTCGATCCTGGTCTTGCCGCAATACGATTCCCTAGCGGCGGCGGAAAGGGTCCCGGCGCTCGTTCGTTTCATGCCGCTGATCTTTGCGTTGATCGGCATCGGCATCGCCTACGTCTTCTACATCGCCGATCCGCGGCTCCCGGTGCGTCTCGCCGCACAGTTCCGCTCCCTTTATCTCTTCCTGCTGAACAAATGGTACTTCGACGACCTATATGACTGGCTGTTCGTGCGGACCGCTTTTTTGCTCGGCGATGGTCTGTGGCGGTCCGGCGACGGCACGGTGATCGACGGCATCGGGCCGAACGGCGTCGCCGCGGTCACCCGCGACCTGGCGCGACAGGCCAGCCGGCTGCAGACCGGCTATCTCTATCACTACGCCTTCGCGATGATGATCGGCCTCGTCGCGATCGTGACGTGGTACCTGTTCCCGCGATGAGCGCCGGAACATCGCCGTGAGCCATTGGCCGCTTCTGTCGCTCGTCACATTCCTGCCGTTGGTAGGGACCGCTTTCATTCTGATGGCGCGGGGCGACGAGGCGGTGGTCGCGCGCAACGCGCGCTGGATCGCGCTGTGGACATCGCTGATTGTTTTTGTGCTGTCGCTCGTGCTGTGGTTCGACTTCGATCCCAGTACGGCCGATTTTCAGTTCGTCGAGCGGGCCAGCTGGGTCACCCTCGGCGGCTTCGATTTCAATTATCACATGGGGATCGACGGCATCTCCCTCTTCTTCGTGCTGCTGACGACCATTCTGACGTTCATCACCATCATTTCCGCGTGGGAAGTGATCCAGTACCGAGTCAAGGAATTGATGATCGCCTTCCTTGTGCTCGAAACGTTCATGGTCGGGGTATTTTGCTCTCTCGATTTCATCCTGTTTTATGTGTTCTTCGAAGGGGTGCTGATCCCAATGTTCCTGATCATTGGGGTGTGGGGCGGCTCGAACCGGATCTATTCGGCTTTCAAGTTCTTTCTCTATACATTGCTCGGCTCCGTGCTGATGCTGCTCGCCGTGCTCGCCGTCTATTTTCAGACCGGGACGACGGATATCGAGTACGCCCTGGCTCACAGCGAGCTGTTTCCCGCCTATCTGCAGAAATGGCTTTGGCTGGCGTTTTTTGCGTCCTTTGCCGTCAAGGTGCCGATGTGGCCGGTGCACACATGGCTGCCCGACGCTCACGTGGAGGCTCCGACGGCGGGTTCGGTGATCCTCGCGGGCGTTTTGTTGAAGCTCGGCGGTTACGGCTTTATTCGCTTTTCCTTGCCGATGTTTCCGCTCGCTTCGACTTATTTCACGCCGCTGATCTTCGCGCTCAGCGCCATTGCCGTGATCTACACCTCGCTCGTGGCATTGGCGCAGATCGATATG
>VAZT01000733.1 GCA_005884825.1 Alphaproteobacteria bacterium | reverse complement strand
TCCGAATTGCGAGGAAGGTCACGATGGAAGCCCCGGCTCCGCCCGCCGTTAGCTCACTAAATCGCAGTGCGCGAGAACGCGCCGACTGGTTCTGCCGTCGGTTCGGTTTGCGAGTGCCGATATTGCAGGCGCCGATGGCTGGAGCCTGCCCCGCCAGGCTCGCAAGCGCCGTAGCAAACGCAGGCGGCATGGGTGGGCTAGGGGCGCTAACAACATCTCCGGACGGGATCGTCGACTGGGTCCGAGAGTTCCGCGGCCAAAGCAACGGCGGGTTCCAAATCAACCTGTGGATCCCCGACCCGCCTCCGGTTCGCGACCGCGGCCATGAGCGCGAGCTGCGGGAATTTCTCGGGAAATGGGGTCCGCCCGTGCCGGCGGAAGCCGGAGATGCCGCGCTGCTTGATTTTGCAGCGCAATGCGAGGCGCTGCTCGCGGCAGGGCCGCACGTCGTGTCGTCGATCATGGGTGTGTTCCCGCCGACATTCGTCGCCGGGATCAAGGCGCGCGGCATCGCCTGGTTCGCGTGTGCGACGACGCTCGCTGAAGCACGCGCGGCGGTAGCCGCCGGTGCCGACGCCATCGTGGCGCAAGGTTCGGAGGCCGGCGGACATCGCGGCGCATTTGATGCCGCAGCCGCCGAGCGTCAGTCCGTGGGGTTGTTCGCTCTCTTGCCGCGGTTCGCCGACAAGTTGTCGGTTCCGATCATCGCGACCGGCGGAATTGGCGACGCGCGGGGGATCGCCGCGGCTTTGACGCTAGGCGCCAGCGCGGTGCAGATCGGCACAGCCTTTCTCCGCTGCCCGGAAGCCGGGACCAACCCGGCCTGGGCCGACGCTCTGGATGAACTGGAGCCGGAAGCGACAATGCCGACGCGAGCCTTCTCCGGGCGTCTTGGCCGCGCAATTGCGACCGATTATGTGCGCGCGGCTGCTGTTCCCGACGCGCCGAAGCCGGCGCCCTACCCGGTGCAGAGAGGCCTGACAGCGGCGATGCGTGATGCGGCCGCACGCTCGCGCGATGTTCATCGCATGCAGGCATGGGCAGGCCAGGCGGCGGCGTTAGCAACGGCCGAACCCGCCGGTGAGCTTGTGCTTCGCCTTTGGCAAGAGGCGGAAGCTTTGCTGCCAGCCGGTTAAACCGACCACCGACCTCTATCGCGACGATGCCGCGCCTGCAGCGATCCGGAGGGTCGCGGTCAATGGCCCTTTTTTGCCTGCCAGTGCGCCAGCGCCTCGTGCGGCTTGGATATCGCCGGGTTCATGATCTCGCCAGGCTTCCCGGTGCTGGCGGTCAGCTCGATGACGTAGCCATTGGGATCGCGGAAATAGATCGAACGAACAAAGCGGTGGTCGACCGGCCCGCGCACCTCTCGACCCTCGGCCTTAGCCTTGTCCAGCATGGCGTCAATGGTCTCGGGCTTGACGCCGAGCGCAATGTGGATTTCCTGGAGAGGGACCGGAAGTTTGAATCCGGTTTCCTCCAGCAGCGAGCAGAGCGGTGGTCGTCGCCTCTTCTCTGGTCGAGCGCTCGACAATGGTAGCGTCGAGCGCGGTGACCGTGGGTCCGGACCACGGCCGCTCGATCGTCTTCCTTACCGCCGACCCAAGGTCAGCTATTAATGTGGCATTGAGCCGGCTGCGTTTTAACGACTCGCCGGGGGAGGTACAGATTCGAACCTCATCGCCCGAATGCTTGAGCATCTGGAGCCATCGCGGACCGCGAGACCGCGGTCTTGACGAGGGACTACGGAATGAGCAGGGTCGTTCCTCCGATATCATGTTGGCCGATCAGCGGCAGGGCTTATTCGATAGTGCGCGTACAGCCTCTTTGAGCAGCGAACCCGTACCCGCCGATCTCCTCACCATTCGTGCGCCGGCACCGGATTGGTTTCGGTGGGCCATTTCCCGCCCTCGCCAATCGCAGTTCGTGACGGTAGCGGGCTGCCGGATCCATTACTTGGTTTGGGCGAGCGAGCCGGCGAAGCCGGCCGAGCGCGGCCTTCTTTTCGTTCATGGCGGCGGTGCGCATAGCTACTGGTGGAGCTACATCGCGCCGTACTTCACCCGCGACTTTCGCGTTGCGGCGATTGATTTGTCCGGCATGGGCGATAGTGGGTGGCGAGCGCACTATAACTCGCAGCTTCGCGCCGAAGAAATCCGCGCCGTGATTGCCGCTGCGCAGCTGGGGGAGCGTCCCTTCGTCATCGGCCACAGCTTCGGCGGCTTTATGACGATGAAAGTAGCGTCCCAATATGGCGGCACCCTGGGAGGTGCCGTGATTGTTGACTCTCCGATCCGCTCCCCCGAGGAGGAAGCGCGGCATCCGCTGGAGCGGCCGCCGATGGGCAACAAGCGTGTCTATGAGACTTTCGACGCAGCCTTGGCGCGCTTCCGCCTGATGCCCGAACAGCTTTGCGACAACCCTTTCATTGTCGAATTCATCGGTCGCCATTCGCTGAGGCGCGGCAAGGACGGCTGGGTCTGGAAGTTCGACAGCGAGGCCATGGGCTCGCGTCGCTTCGGCGAGCCCGTCCGGGAGTATTTGCAGGCGGTGAGTTGTCGCGCCGCGCTCATCTTTGGTGAAAAGAGCGCGCTCGTCTCTCGCGAAACGGCGTCCTACATGTCGTCCATGATGGGTCCGCGAGCTCCCGTCGTCGAGGTGCCCGAGGCGAGACACCACGTCATGCTAGACCAGCCACTCGGCTTCGTCGCGGCGCTGCGAATGCTGCTCGACAGTTGGATGCGCAGCGAGTCAGCGGAGGGAAGCGGCTAGACATCAGCTCTGTCGGAACCGGATCCATCCTTCGCGAACTCTCGTTATTTCCGTTCCCGTTTGCCGCAGAGAAACCCGCGCCCGCAGATGGGATCGGGAGTTCGAATCCGCTTTGCTTCAGCGGTGAGTCACAGTGCTAACTCGCGCCGGCGTCAGGCACGGACAACTTGCCGAA
>VAZT01000145.1 GCA_005884825.1 Alphaproteobacteria bacterium | reverse complement strand
TGCACATCGTGCGCCCGGCGCGCCGTCGTTTCCGCCTCGGCGAGCAGCGGCGGCCGCTCGTTCAGTGCCTCGCGCAGTGCCGCTTCGACTTCGGCGCGGGTCGTGTCGATATCCATTAAATGAGCCCGTGATCGGTGGGCATGTTCTTCCAGAACCAGCTTTGCGAGGCGCCGACCGCGGCCAGATCGCCGAGCGCTGTCGCCGCCGGCGCGAAGCCGCTCGGCAGCTGGGTGTCGAGCACCGAATACCCGCGTGCGCGGAGCATCGGTCGCACCGCGCCGGCCGCTTCGAGTGCAGCATTGACGTCAATCATTGCTTGGAGTGCCGCCCGCAGCGCCGTGGCGTATTGCGGTTGCACCTTTTGACAGGCGGCGAGCGACAAATCGCCGTGCACGTCGTCCAGCCGGCGCGTCGCCTCGGCGATCGCCGGCCGCAAGATCTGAAATTCTTCTTCGTCAGCCGCTTTGATGTCGTCAATCGGGTCGGCAGCGCCTAAGGTGCCGCCGGCCAGCAAATCTCGCGCCCTCGCCAGCGCGCTGCGGCCCGTCTTTGCCCCTTGCAGCCTTGCCTTGGCGCGTTTTGCGCCGCTGCTCGATCTCTGCCCGGCGGCGTTCCAGCGCCACGAGCTCGACCAATGCGGCTTGGTAGGCCGGATCGTCACCGATCGGCGGAAGCGCAATGGCATCGGGGTCGGGCAGGCGCGGCTTTTTCGACAGCATCGGCCGGGGATACTGCAATTCCATTGCGAGCGGTTTGTAAGATTTCCGCAATGCGCCTCCAGCCGAGCGCGCGGCCGGCGCCGGCATCGAGGATCCCGTACAACACCCGGTGCCGCTCGCTCGCGCCCGCCGGCAGCCCGCCGTGCTTTTCCCAGCGCCAGCCGGCCAGCGCATAAGCGCCAAGCGCCGCGGCAAGGTCGCTGGCCGCGACAGTCACCCGCCGATCCGTGAAAAACCGCTCTCTGCCCCCCGGATGAGCGCGTCGCGCACCAGAAGGCGCCGGCGACGCCGCAGCCCAGGCCGGCACCCGCCGCGGCTCGAGGAAGGGGCGATCCGCCGGCGCCGCCCGCGCCAGGATCTCGAGGATGCGGGCGAGCTCGGGTTTTACGGCCACTCGCGCATGCCTGACCCCCGGTCCGAATTTCGCGGCATTGCGCGCGTTGGCCCATTGCGGTTAGGGGCGCGATCCCTTTTGGACCGCGATACCCCCACCTCCCTCCCTGACGGGTCCGCCTCGTGATATCGTAACGATCGGCGTTACGGAATGTGAGGCCATTGGCATGGGGCGGAGACCGATCGGCCGTAAGGCCATGACCCCGGCGCAGCGCCGGAAGCGATACCGCCGCAATCTGCGCCCTGACCGAACCAAGCTGAAGCAAAAGGCTCGGCGGGCGCGCGAGGCCGCGCTCGCCGCGGCGACGGTAAAGGCATCCTTGGCCCTCGGCAGCAAGCCCTGTGCCGTCATCTACGCGGATCCGCCGTGGCGGTGGGAACCGTGGTCGCGCGAGACCGGGATGGGTCGTGCGGCCGACAACCACTACCCGACCATGCCGCTCGACCAGATCAAGGCGGTCAAGGTGCCGGCTGCCAAGAATTGCGTGCTGTTCCTGTGGGCGATCGCGTCGATGCTGCCCGAGGCGCTCGCCGTCGTCGAAGCCTGGGGCTTTGCCTATCAGACCAGCTACGCCTGGAAGAAGCCCCACCAGGCCAAAGGCTATTGGGCCCGCTTCGTGCACGAGTACCTGCTCATCGCAACGCGCGGCACCGTGCCGGCGCCGGCGCCAGGCACGCAATGGTCATCGATGCTCGATCCGCCGCTGGTGATCGAGGCGGCCGCGGCCAAGCACAGCGAAAAGCCGGAAGCGGTCGCCCAGATGATCGAGGAATTTTTTCCGACCACGCCAAAGCTGGAGATGTTCGCCCGCGGCCCCGCCCGGCCTGGCTGGGATGCGTGGGGCAACGAGGTCGACGTCCTACTCGCGCAACGAGATCGAGCAGACGCAGGCGACTGGCGCCGCGTTCGTGTCGCCGCGCTGGAGGGGAAGGCATGAGCGAACTCGGCCGCGGCGGTACCACAGCCGACGAATTGTTCCTGATGACCAATCTCTTTCCGGCAACGACCGGGCTGCCGATGGTGGTTTGGGTCGGTCCGAGCTACGGCGCGCCGCACGATGTCCGCGTCAAGGTCATGCAGGCGCACGGCACGCGGATGGATCCCGGCAATCTCGCGGTAGTGGGGTTGCGGCCGCGGCCGCATGTCGTCGCCGGCCGGCTCTCGGCCGCTGATCTCAGAGCCGTCACGCAATGGATCGCGCTCAACGAAAAAGCGATCCTCGACCATTGGAACGGCCTCACCGACGGCGCGCAGCTCGCCCAGCGATTGCAGCCAATCTCGCCGCCGATCCCGCCCTGACCTCGATGGCAGCTGCGACGAGGGGGCCGACGGCATGACTGGCGAGCAAAGGTCCATGCACATCATCGCTGCATCGATGCGCGCCCGTCAGGCCAAAGCCGCGGCACTGCGGTTTATCCGGCGTGAGATTCGCCGGGATCGCCCGGTGCCGCGCTCGGCGATCGTCGCGTTTCTAGCTCGCAACTATCCCGCGGTTGCACCGGAACCGCTGGTCACCGGCTTGATGAAGGGATTTCGATAGCTTCAGGAGGCCGGCAGGCCGGCCCGCAAGCTGCTCTTCACGACCCACACGGGGATGACGACAATGTCGGCAAGCTGACCGAGGCCGAGGCAGCGCAAGTCAAAGCGTTCCATCAGGCCTGTTCCGCGAAATTCGCCGAGATTAAAGCCTGCATCGCCGGCGAGCTCGGCTACGATCCGGCCGCGTTGTCGGTGGCGGAGGAGACGACGGTCGACGAAGCTGCCACGAAGGCTTGTGAGCTGTGGGAGGGAGAGGCGGAAATGGCGGTCGCGCCGGCGGAGCCGGTAACCCCGCTGCAAAGGCTGTCGCGCAAGCATTGGGAGCTTGGTGAGCGGATCCTCGATATCCAAGACGAGGACGTCGAGCGTGCGATCCGGGGAACCCCGCCGTGAAACGGAACACCGCACATGGCCGGTCTGCTGCAGACCGGCGGCGCCTAGCCTGCGATCACGTGAGCGATGCGCTCGATAAAATCGAATGCGTCGTGCAATTCTATGTCGAGGAAGACTCGCCGCTGTGGCGGGATTTCACCGAGGCATTGGCCGGAGCGCGCGAGTGGATCGAGGAGCTGGAACGCCCTTGCCGATGGCACGTCTTTGACACGCAGTCGTGACAGCGGCCAACAAACCACCTAGAAACAAGGGCTTATGCTGCGGATCCGCGGCTCTCGGGAGGCAGGGGCCGGAGGTTCAAATCCTCTCACTCCGACCAGTACTTCCCGCCAGATTCTCACAGCATCGGTATGGAGGAGTTGGCTGTGGTTGCAGTCATCGAAGGGAAGGAAGAGGCGGCGGGCGCGCGGTATATCGAGTTCAGAGTCTACCGGAGCCCGACCGAACCCGATCGTGCCCTCGGGAGTTGGCGCTTTCCCGAAGGCGGAACGGCAATCGACCAGAGCAAGCTCGGCAACACGATAGAGGCAGACTTTCGATTCGCCGTGGACTGCGCCGATCAGCACGGCATTCCGTTCGTCTGGGTCAACGACCCAGACGAGTTGTTTCCGCCTTGGACCCGCCCGCGATAAGCCGGGCGGCGCGCGGCTCGCTCTGCGGTCAGGAAGCGCCCATCGGCTTGTATTGGCCGGCGATCTTTCCTGCCGCCGCGAGCATGTCTCTGGCCTCGGCCGTAGTAAAGGCTTGGGTGGTGACCGAGCCTTCTATGCCGCCGCCGCCTGTCGCAACAAACGCCAGCACGCTGGCGGCCTTGGCGTCGGGCATCTCCGAGATGACCATGAAGTCGTAATGGCCGAGCGTGAAGTAGAGCGACACGAGCTTCCCGCCCGCCTGCTCGCACAGACGCGAAATGGCTGCGTGCCTGTCTTCCGGCTTTGCCAATCCGCCTTTGATGTACTCGCGGGTGAAGCGTCCTTGCGTAACGAACAAGGGCATGACGAACCTCCCGTTTTTCGAGCGATCTGACTGTCGCGCCGACAATGTAGCGGCAAGCCGCCGACAGTTCAATGCCACGGGTGAATGAGTGTCGAAGACCGCTTGATACGCGGCGACCTTCTCGCCCACGGCGGCGGCTTCCGCGGAGGTTGGATGATCCGGGTCGGCCGCCGGCGGCAAGCTGCCGAATTTCATCAGGCAGGCCATCAGCAGCAGCCGGGCTTTTGTCGCGGTCAGGTTCGAGCCGCCGATGAAGGAGGGGTCGTGCAGTGGCACGAAGCCCTCGGTGTTGCCGCGCCCAACCCGGACGACCGGAAGCCCGCTGTGCACGGCTCGGAGCATCAACCGCTGGCGGGCATTCGAGGCGGTCCTGCCATAGGGGGTAAATCCCTCGACGACAAAGCCGGCGAGCGGCGCCGATTTCAGCATGTGTCCGATCAGCGCGACGAGATCGACTTCCGCCTCGGGATCGGGCGGGTTGTCGTCGTCCCAATAGCTGGCGTCCTTGGCGATCGCCACCTTGGGGATTGCCGTGTCGAGCAGCGCCCCGTCCGGTCCTTTGACGGCGACCGGAACGGTTGCAATGCGCGAGCCTTCGCGGCGTACGCCGGTAACCTGCGACGGCAGGGAGGTGAGGTTCACCTCGGACCGCCAGGTGTGGCGCGCCGTCGGCAGATAATGAAGGAGGGGTGCGCCGTCATGGCCGGCTGCGCCAAGGATACCGCCATGTCCGCCGGTCGCCACATAGCCGCCGGGCCGGGCGTCGGCCTTTTGCACGGCGCGGGCGGCGAAAACCCGCTGCTCCTGGATCAGAACCGCACCGGCCTGGTTGCGGCCCTGCTCGTCCTGCCAGACCCGCGAGGCGATATACTCAATCGAATCGACAATGTTCTTCGGCCCGTCATTGCTGATCATGCCGTGCGGCCGTTGGGCGGCATTGCCGCAGATCGGCACGGTCGTGTCGATCAAGAGATTGAGCCAGTAGATCGTCTCCTCGAGGCTTGTAGGGGAAGAAATCGACGCCGCGCCGCTCGGCCGGAATATCGCCCGACCCGGCATCGGTGCGGCGGTCGGCCGACAGGCCCTTCGTGTAGCCGGACGGCGGAAGGATGCGGTAGAAGTCGATCTCGGCCTTGCCGGAGATCAGATTTCCGGTGCCGTGCTCGCCGATCTGCAGCCGGTCGATTTCCTCGAAGCTGCGCGAGCCGTCAGGGAAGAAGCCCTGCCGTGCCTTCGGCTCGGGGGCATCGGGGAAGGCGCATTCCTCCTCCCACGCCGAGCCGTCCGCCTGAAGCGCCATGTAGGGCAGGGGGTAGAGCCCGTCTTCCGGACGCAGTTCGACCTCGTATACCGGCTTGTCGTCAGCGCTCTGCCGCTGCTTGTGCACACACCCGGCATTGTCGATGTAGCCGTCCGGCGGACCGTAGAGTTCGGCCGCATCGGCTTCGAGCGGACGCGCGCTGAACTGCTCGACATAGACGGTCGCCGGCGCTGCCAAGCGCTGCGCGCGCAGCACGTCGAATCGCGCCGGCGAGCCGTCGGGGTTGGTCAGCGCCGGCAGCTGGTGCTTCGCCCTCGCCTTGTTTGAGGTGACCAGCGGCGGGGTGTTCTGAATCGTGGCGTTGGGGCCGGCCAAATGGGCGATCCGCGCTTTCCGTGTCATCGGTTGGCCCTCCCGATCAGCCGGCTGGTGTCGGTGCGTGCGGGTGGAGCAAACCGGCGGCGCGAAGATCGGACCACAGCCCGGCCGGGATCGGATGACGCAGGAGCCTCACATTGGCGTGGAACTCCTCGACGTTACGCGGGCCTGGAATGACCGCCGCCACCGCCGGATGAGCGAGCGGGAATTGCAATGCGGCGGCCGCCAGTGGCACCCGATGACTGTCGCAGACCGCCCGGATGGCTTTGACCCGGGCGGCAATCTCGGGCGGTGCGGTCTTATAGTTCCAGGTGTCCCGGCCGGCGAGGATGCCGGAATTCAGAGGGCCGCCGACCACGATCGATGTGCCGGCCTTCTCGCATTTCGGCAGCAGATCCTCGAGCGGCGCCTGTTCGAGCAGGGTATAGCGGCCAGCGAGCAGGAATGCGTCCCAGTCTCCCCACTCCAAAGCCTCGAGCAAGACCTCGCGCTCGTTGACGCCGATGCCGATCGCCCGCACCGTTCCGCCCGCTCGCAGCTCTTCGAGCGCGCGATACCCGCCCTCGCGCAAGCTGCGCATCAGTCGGGGATGGGCTTTCTCGCCGTGCTGCATCGCGCCGATGTCGTGCACATAGAGGATGTCGATCCTCGCTAGCCCGAGCCGCTGCAGGCTATCCTCGAAAGAGCGTATGACGCCGTCATAGGAGTAGTCGTAGACGGGCTCGAACGGCACCGGATAGCGCCGTTCCTTGTCCTCGGCCGCGGTCCGCCGAGGACGAAGCAGCCGCCCGACCTTTGTCGACAGCACCCATTCGTCGCGCGGGACCCAGCGCATCGCATCGCCGACGCAACGCTCGGCTTGGCCGACGCCGTAAAACGGGGCGGTATCGATGTAGGACACCCCGGCCGCCCAGGCGGCCCCGACGATGGCTTCAGCCTCTTGCCGGGACACCGCGATACGGCTGCCGCCGAGCGTCGCGCAGCCGAGACCCAGCGCCGTCACTTCAACCGAAGTCCGTCCAATCCTTCGCTTCTCGAAATCGGGCATCGCGATCTCACTCCTACTGCCGTTTCATATCGCTTCGTTCGAGCGAGCACACACTGCTCGCACCCTCGTCCGGGAGGCGGCACATGGCAGTATGCGCGCAAGATGCACGGCGGATCGGGATCAACGGTGAGCGGTATTCCGGCGGAGTTGTTCAATCAGGCGCAAAAAGCTCAAGCCCCCAACTCTGTGACGGGGTCGCTGCCGAAGAGCCATTCTTCGGCGATCGTGCCGTCACCGTTGTCGACGGTCACTTTGGCGGGCTCATCCGATTCGGCCAATCGAACGGCCTCGGCTATTGCCTCCTCGCGGCCCGGGAATCCACTTCGTGGGTGATCTTCGCCTTCCTTTGTCACTGTCCAACCTTGCTCGGTCGGATGAACACGATAAACGTGGCGTCCCAACATCATTGCTTCCTTGCGGTTGCGCCGAATCGACCCGCGAACAATCAGCCTCCCCGCGGTGTTCCGCTAGGCAGGATGGTAAAAAAAACCGGCGTCGACGTCAGCCGACACCGGTAAGGTTGCGGGTGGCAAACCCGCGACAGGGAGACTTTGCCAAGCCGGACTGCGAATATTAGGCGAGTGTCCGGCGCCTCGCCTAGCGGGCTAACTCGCTCTCAAAAAAAAGGTTCCCGATGACGAAAAGTTAAATTGTTACCTCGCGTAACCCACGCCGAGCGTTGCCATATGCGGCGCCTGGGCGATGCTGCGGCGCGGCCGCTGCGGCAGAATTGCGCTGTTGACCGCGACTTGCGAACGCAGGGCCGGGCCGCGCAAATTTCCGGGCAGGCTGCAGGGAGGCTTTCGATTCGCTGATGACGGCCTCGGCGTTCTCGTCCGGCACTGCGCCGGTGAGCCTCCGCAGGGCTTCTCTCCCGCGCGACAATCGCGAGCGGATAGTCCCGACCGGCACATCGAGAACCGCGGCTACCTCCTCGTAACGCATCCCCTCCAAGCCGACGAGCAAGATGACCGAGCGCTGCTCCTCCGGGAGCTGCGCGATCGCGCGCTCCAGGTCGCGCAACTCGAGCCGCTTAGTTTGCTGCGGCGCGCGGCTCAGCATCGGCTCGGTTTCGTTCAACGCCACGGTGGCGCCTTCCCTTACCGCGCGCCTGATGCGATTCACATATTGATTGTGCAGGATGGTGAACAACCACGCGCGAAGGTCCGATCCTTCCTGCCAGAGATGCAACTTCCCAAGAGCGCGGGTCAGGCAGTCCTGTACGAGATCATCGGCGCTGACAACATCGCGCGTTAGTGCCCGTGCATAACGCCTCAAGCGCGGGATTTCGGCTTCGATGTCATGGTGAGTGGCGGCCACAGGTGCTCCTCCGGCTTTCACGATCGGCCAGACAGCCGATCCGAACGCGGCCGAATGTAAGCGGCGGGCCGTAATCCGATGATGTCACGGGAACCGGTTTTCTGTAAGATTTTGTAACTATATGTATGCTGCTCAAAAGCGTGATCCCGGTTCCCCGCGACCGCGCTATTATGGGCGGGGTCCGACCACGTTGGAGGTAGTGGAAGCGCGCCGGCATGACTGACAATGGTCACATCCTAATCGTCGACGATCAACGTGAAATCTGCGACCTCGTGCAGGAGTACCTGTCCGGCGAGGGTTACCGGGTTTCTACCGCTCAGGACGGCGCCGAGATGCGTAGGGTGATGGCGCAATCCCCGGTCGATCTCGTCATTCTGGATCTGATGCTGCCCGGTGAAGACGGCCTCACACTGGCCCGCTTGCTGCGTCAGGAATCGAGTGTCGGGATCATCATCTTGACCGGGCGGGGCGAAATCGTCGACCGCATCATCGGCCTCGAGATGGGTGCGGACGACTACCTGCCAAAGCCGTTCCACTTGCGCGAGCTGCTGGCGCGAGTCAAAAGCGTCCTCCGCCGTGCTTCGTCGCGCAATAGCGACAAGCACACCGCCCCGGCCCGCTCGAAGGCGCGATTTGCCGGCTGGAACCTCGACTTGTCGAGCCGCGAGCTCTACTCGCCTTCGGGCAAAGAGGTCAGGCTTACCACCGGAGAGTTCGATCTGCTTGCGGCCTTTGTCAACAACGCCAATCAAGTGCTGACCAGGGATCGGCTTTTGGATCTTGCGCGCAATCGTGAGGCCGGCCCCTTCGACCGAACAATCGACGTCCAAGTCGGACGGCTGCGGCGCAAGCTGGAGGATGACCCCCAAAGGCCGATGATGATAAAGACGGTGCGCGGCACCGGCTACATCTTTACGCCGCCGGTGGAAGTGATCTAGTGGTACGTACCTAACGTTTGCTCGGGGAAACCCTCACCCGCCTCGCTTCGCCCGGCATTCCCTCCCGCAAAAATTAGCCTATTGCAGTGGCGGGCACGCTAGATTGACCTGCATCTGCGCCACGATCGCCGCGTTGAACGGGCGGTTGGCGCAGCGGGCGTTGTATTCGCTCACCCGCGCATTGTAGCGCGCCGTCGATTGCGTGGCGTCCGCGTGAACGGGCCCGATCGACTGGCGATAAGCGGCATCGCGCCGTTCGAGCAGCGCTTTGTAGCGGGCGACCGCATCGGGGTTGTTGACGTCGAGCGTGGACCGCTCGCGCGCGAGCTGCGAATCTAGATCGGCGAGCTGCCCCGTAACCGTGTCCAACGCCTGCTTTTTTGCGTTCATAGTGGCCGAGAAGGCCGAGACAGCCTGCTGCAGACACAAGCACGCCGTGATCTCGGCCACCTCGGGGGGTGGCGGCAACTGGGCTTTCGCTGTTCCGGGCGCAAGCACCGCGACGAGGCCCAGACCCATCGTCATCCCACGAGCCAAACGGACCACGGCACGTACCGCCAGCGGCTAGTGCGTCGTGGTCCGAGTTGCGGAATCGGCCAATTCGCGGACCGCCTCGGCAGCTTCGTGGCCGAGTTCATTGGCTTTGTTCCACAATCCGTCGCGGGCTTCGCCAATGTATTCCTGCTCCATTCTGGTGGGCGGCAGGATCGCAGCAAAAATCGCACCCGCGACTAGGCCGGCAACGCCGATCAGCCAGGGATCGGCCGATAGCTTCTCCGTCACCTGGCTAGTGGCGCGGTTGGCGAGATCGCCTGCTGCGCCGGCCCGGTCGAGCACGGCGCTCCCGGCGTCGCGGACTGTGCTGATCGCGCCGCGCGCCGCTCCCGCCGCCTGGTGAACCCAACCGTCGCCCCGGTCCGAGTCGGTGCGGGCCAGCGTCTCTCCGTCGGGTCCGAGGATCTGCCCGCCCGACGCTCCGCTCGAGCTGCCGCCGATCCCGATATCGCCGGCAAACTCGCCGATCCGCCGTCGCGCCGCTTGGACGCGATCGTCATTCACGACGCGGTCCGCCAAACCCGTATTGCTCGCCACCAGCCATGCGACACCGATGCCGATCAACGTCAGTGGCACCCGGTTGGCCTGAATTACCTCGCCGACCGCGTTGCCTTTCAATGAATCTGTAATCATTTCCAATCCCTTTCGTTTCCACTAGCGGATCCCATCGGGGGATCACGATACCTGATCACGGATCCAAGCCTGATCCTCACGAAGCGAGTTCAGCGTCCGATGTGGAACCAACGCGTCGGCCTTCAGACGGCTCTTTCCGAACAATGCGAGCCCGGCGCCGAGCGCTATCACGACAACCGCGACGATCAGCGCGGATAGCCAAGGAGCCAAAACCTGGCTGAGGCCGAGAATCGCTGCCGCTAGCAGCGCGAGCCAGCCGCTGAAGGCGATCACCCCGCCTGCAGCAAGCGCCCCCGCCCCCACACCCGTCCGGGTCAGTTTCTCACTGAGCTCCGCCTTGAACAGTGCAATCTCCTGACGGACCAGTGTGCTGGTCTCGCCGGCAAGATCGGAGAGCAGCGCGGCAATCGGGCGTCCGAAACGCCCACGCGGCTCTTCGACGTCCGGCCCGAGGCGACCATTACCGGAAAGCATCAACGGGTCTCCACGGCTCCGGTGATCGGGTGCGGGTTCCCGCTCAGCTCGCCGGCCGCCGTATTGCTCCCGCTCGATACGGCTGCCGTAACCGTGCGCGCCGGTTCGGTGGTCCGAGACGACGCAGCGGCATTGTGCCGTCGTCCGCCGGGGGACGCCCATAAGAGGCGCCCGACGACAAAGCCGGTGGCAACAGCGCCGAGCACAAACCATGTCGGTTGGCGTCTTGCGAAATCCTCGGTGTCGCCGACCAGCTCGCCCCAGTGCCTCTCACGCATCCTGCGGGAAAAGCTGTCGACCTGCATAGCCCCCTGTTCTAGGTATCGCGCGATAATATGGCTTTGCGATTCGTCCAGCGGCTGCGCCGCGCTTCGCAGCGCCCTGGCTATTCCCGAAATTCTATCAGCGATCCGGCGCTTCTGTTCTTCGAGCAGCGATTCGGCTGCCGATCGGGCGGCGTCCAGGAATTCTGTGACAACGCTCCCGCCATATTCTCTCTCCCCGTCCGCCGTGGAGTGAACCCGCCCCGTCGCCCCGGTCGGGGTGATCATGCTCGAGGAGGCATCATTTCTGTCGGCCATGCATCGCCCTCCGAGAAAAAGCTCGTGACTGCATTCTGCTCGGACAACGGATTCGTTCGACCTCAGGTTCCTGCGGTGCGGCAGGAATTCCCGCTAATTTCGTTGTCGAACCGCTGCCACAGTTTGCCTGATAATTGAGAGCATGTCGGGCCGGATCAGCCGGCCGGGGACCGGAGTGTTGAAAAGCAAGACGACAGCGGCGGGCGCCGGTGGCTGAGCCGAGGCTGAGGGTCGAGCCCGCCGACCGCATCCGGCCGCCGCCGCGCACACGCGTGCCGCGCCAACGCGCTCGCGGCAAGGGATTCCTGCGGCGGGCTTTTAAGCTCGGCGTGTTGGTGCTGCTGTGGATGACGATCATCGGGGCCGTCGTCCTCGGCTATTTCGCCCTCACCCTGCCCGACACCGGGGAGCTCACCCGCGCCGAGCGGCGTCCGAGCGTCACGATATTGGCGGCGGACGGTAGTCTGCTGACGACCTATGGCGACCTTTTCGGGCAGCCATTGACCTTGAAGGAAATGTCGC
>VAZT01000144.1 GCA_005884825.1 Alphaproteobacteria bacterium | reverse complement strand
GGCCTGTTTACGGTCGGTGATGTCGACCAGGACGTTGACAGCCCCGATCAGCGCCCCCGAACTGTCGTGCAGCGGCGTCGGGTAAGGCAGCAGGTGCACGCGGGTGCCGTCGGGCCGCTCCGCGATGACCTCGACGCCCCTGACCGGCCGGTCTTCGCGCAACGCGATGGCCATCGGGCACTCGTCATGGGGCAGCGGCGTGCCGTCCGGACGGCACAGGCGCCAGCTGACGCACCACAGATCGCGGCCCACCTGCGGCGTGCGGCCGGCGAGCTCGACCGCAGCCTCATTAAAAAACGTGATCCGCCCGGAAGCATCGATTGTATAGACCGCCGCGGGCAAGGCTTCGAGAAGCTGACGCCATGACTCGGAGGCCGTTGCGGAGCCGTCGAGCCGTTTACCAACAAGGGGAGAGGACACTCTCGACTTCTTTCCTCGACGCGGGAGCAGCTATGATTAGCATGCGATTCTGTTGCCGCGTCGGAAGCGGCTCGTCGCAGCCCCCCAAACACATGGTCGCCGACGGGGTTCCCTCCGATTGGAGTTATTTTCTGGCCTCGGTGTACGGGTAGATCATGTCCCCGGTTTTGTATTGGGCGGGCGCCAGGATCGCAATCGTCTTCGGTCCGCGGAACTGCTCGACATCGTGCCCTTTGATGCCGTGGTACTGCACCCAGATCGGCCGCGCCTCGGTCCATTCGCCGTCGGGGCCGAAGGCGATGTCGCCCTCAATAGTGTGGAACGGGTGCGAGTGCATGTATTCGGCGAGCTTGCCATCCTCGAGACTCTTTGTCGCGGTGATCGCGTCGCCGAGGATCTGCAATTCGCTGTAGGCGAAGGGCGGCAGAAAATAACCGAGCAAATCGACCCCTTCGGCCGGCGCCTTCGCCTGGTATTTCTTGATGAAATCCATAACGCCGGGAAACTGCATTGTCGGGACGGGCTCCCACAAATCGACATTGACGATGCCGTTGGCCGCCTCGCCGAGCTGCATCTTGATCGCTGCCGCCTGCAGCCCGGCAAGGCCGCCGCCGAGCATTCTGGTGTCGAGGCCGAGTTCGCCGACCGAACGCAGAATGCCAACCGTGTCCGACGGATACGAGGAGATGTAGACCAAATCCGGTTGCGCCGCCTGCACAGCGCGAACGATCGGCGTGAAGTCGACCGTGGTCGGCGGATAGGCCCGGTCGTAGACAATGTCGATCCCTTTGGCCTTCGCGTGCCCGCGCGCGCTTTCCGCCGCTTTGTGCTGGAATTCGGCGTCGGTGGCGACGATCGCCACCGTCTTCGGCTTCGGGTTCTGCGCCGCTGCCAAGTCGAACCAGCCCTCGGCGAAGGTCTTCACCGGTTCGGGGCCGAAGGGCAGCATCGAGAAGTAATTCGGATAATGGAAATTGTCGTTGGCCCCCAGCGCGAACAGGCCAAAGAACAGCCGGTTGTGCGAGATCGCCACCGGCATCGCCGGCGCGACAAGATTGGTGCCGTAGCTCGAAACCAACAGGTCGACCTTGTCGATGTCGATCAGCTTGGTGTAGATGGCCGGCACCAGCGAAGGGTTGCTCTGGTCGTCGTAATAGACGAGCTTGACCGGCCGGCCGAGCAGGCCGCCCTCGGCATTGACCTCGTCTTCCCAGATCTTGAAGGCGAGCAGCCCGGTCTTGCCGACGACGGCAAAGGGGCCGGTCAATTCCATGCTGAAGCCGATCTTGATCGGCTCCGCCGCCTGAGCCGCTGCCGCCCCTAGGAGGATTGCACCGAACAGCACGCGCAAGAAATATTTCATCCCTGCAGCTCCATGACTTGCGAGCGCGTTAGATAGCGGGTCTCGGCACCGCGCAGCAGCAGGTAGAGTTTCGCCGTCTCCTCGAGCTCTTCGATCGCGTTGACCGCATCGTCGAGGTTCGATCCGGCGATCACCGGGCCGTGATTGGCGAGGAGCACGGCGTGGTGCTTCCCGGCGAAGCCTCGCACGGCTTCGGCGAGCGCCAGATCGCCCGGGCGAAAATAGGGGACGAGCGGTAATTTGCCCACCCGCATGACATAATAAGCCGTAATCGGCGGCAGCACGTCATCAGAATCGACTTCGGTGAGGCAGGAGACGGCAACCGAATGCGTCGAATGCAGATGCACGACCGCGCCGGTAGCGGGCCGCTCCTCGTACATGACGCGATGCAGAAAGCTTTCCTTGGTCGGCGGATCGCCGGAGACGAGACGGCCGTCATGACCGAGCTTCGATAACCGGGCCGGGTCGAGCCGGCCGAGCGAGGAACCGGTCGGCGTCATCAGCCAGCCCTCCTCGGTCTTGGCGCTGATATTGCCCGAGGACCCGGCGGTCAGCCCCCGCTCAAAGATCGACTGACCGATCGCGCAAATCTCCTCGCGCAGTCTCGCCTCACTCATTCTCTCTCCCTTTCGAAAAAGAACGCTTTAATGCAGAGGTCGCGGAGGTTTCACAGAGTACGCGAAGATAACACTGCGTCCTCTGCGCATCCTCCGCATCCTTTGCGTGGAAGTCTTTTATTTTGACATCGCCTCGTCGAGTACAGAAAAGGCGCGAATAAAGAAGTCAGGCGCGCCGAAATTGCCGGATTTAAGCGCCAGCGCCAGGGGCGGCTCGCTGAGGCTTATCGTCCACGGCACGCCCGGATCGATCTGCCGGCCGATGCGCAAGCCGGTGACGCCGAGCGCATGGACAATCGCCCCGGCGGTTTCGCCGCCGGCTATGACGAACCGGCGCGCCCCCTTTTTGGCAAGGCCGCGGCGGTCGCGCTGATCAGGATGGGCCGATCGCCAAGCCGCGATGTCGCCCAGGCGAGTGCTTCCTCGGCGACGCCGCGCCCGGCAGCCACCGCGATCGGGTCGATCGTGAAGAGCGGAGCGCGCTCGCCCATATAGGCCACCTGGGCGCGCGTTGCTTCCGAGCACGAGCCCGACAGCACCACGGCCGCCCCCGCGACGGGCGGCAGCACATCGGCGGCGGCGCTGTCGCCGATCAGACCTTGGCGGCGGAAATTCTCGGGCAACCCCAACGCGATCCCCGATCCGCCGGTGATCATCGGGAAGTCGGCCGCGGCCTCGCCAATCGCTTCGAGATCACTGTCTTCGATCGTATCGACGATCGCGTGCCGATAACCGGCCTGCCGCAGCGAAGCAAAGGCGTCGCGTATCGCCGCCGCGCCCCTTGACACATCGAATTGCGGTACGAGCCCCACCTTGCCGCAGCACTGACGCTGCAGGACGCGCACGAGACTGGGATCGCGCATCGGCGTCAGCGGGTGGTCGCGCATGCTCGATTCCGATAGCAGCACGTCGCCGACGAACAGATAGCCGAGGTAGATGGTCCGGCCGTTCTCGGGAAATGCCGGACAGAACAGGGTGAAATCGGTGCCGAGCGCGTCCATCAGCGCCTCGGCCACGGGTCCGATGTTGCCGGCGTCGGTCGAGTCGAAGGTCGAGCAGTATTTGAACAGGATCTGCCGCGCTCCCGCCTGCCGCAGCCAGGCGAGTGCGGCGAGACTCTTCTCGATCGCCTCGGCGGGCGGGATCGTGCGGCTCTTCAGCGCGACCACGAACGCCTCGGCGTCAAGCATTTCTGTGCCCTGCGCCGGCACGTCGATCAGTTGCACCGTGCGCATCCCGCGCCGCACCAGGGTATTGCACAGATCGGTGGCGCCGGTGAGGTCGTCGGCGATTGCTCCCAGCAGTACAGTCATCGCGCCCTCCCGCGGGGTCTTGTGCTAGAGTAGCCTTCCGCCGTTGCGCTCGCAAACGAGGACCCTGCCGTGCCGAAATTCGCCGCCAATCTCAGCTTCATCTTTCAGGAAGTCGAGTTTCTCGACCGCTTCGCCGCAGCCGCCGCCTGCGGCTTCCAGGCGGTGGAGTACCTCTCGCCGTATGAGCATCCGCCTGAAGTGATCGCCGAGCAGCTGAAACGGCATGGGCTCGTCCAGGCTTTGTTCAACATGCCGCCCGGCAACTGGGCGGCAGGAGAACGCGGCACCGCCGCCTTGGCCGGGCGCGAGCAGGAATTCCGTGACGGGATCGAACAGGCGCTCGGCTACGCCAAGGCCACGAACTGCAAGCTGCTGCACGCAATGGCCGGGGTATTGCCGGCCGTGCGCGATCGGGCAGAGGCGGAGCGCACCTACGTCGCGAATTTGCGGCATGCGGCCGAGCGGCTGGCGGGTGAAGGCATTACGGTCATCATCGAGCCGATCAACGATCGCGACATCCCGGGCTATTTCCTCAACACGACGAGCCAGGCGATGTCGGTGATCGAGCGGGTCGGGCACTCCAACCTCAAACTGCAGCTCGACCTCTACCATGTGCAGATCATGGAGGGTGATCTCGCGCATCGCGTCCGCAATCTCGCCGGCCACTACCCGCATGTGCAGATCGCCGGCAATCCCGGCCGGCACGAGCCCGATGTCGGCGAGATCAACTACCCGTTCCTGTTCGACCTGTTCGACGAGCTCGGCTATTCGGGCTGGATCGGCTGCGAGTACCGGCCCAAGGGCGAGACGCGGGCGGGTCTCGGCTGGGCGAAGCGCTACGGCATCCAGGGCTGAGCTGTGCGCATCGTCATCACGGGCGGTTGCGGATTTCTCGGCCAGCGGGTAGCGTTGCAGCTACTCGCGCAGCGTGATGTCGACGGGCTCGTTCTGTTCGACAATGCCCCCTCGACCCTGCCATTGCCGGACGACAAGAGGCTGAAGGTCGTGACCGGTGATATCGCCGACCGTGAGGCGGTGCGCCGGGTGATCTCGACCGGCACGGATTCGGTGTTCCACCTCGCCGCGGTGGTCAGCGGCCAAGCCGAAGCCGACACCGATCTCGGCTATCGCGTCAACCTTGACGGGACGCGCGCCGTGCTCGACGCCTGCCGCGCTCTCGGCACCTGCCCGCGTGTGGTGTTCGCCAGCTCACTCGCGGTCTATGGCGGTGCGCTGCCGCCGGCGGTGGGCGACGAGACGCCTCTGACGCCACAGGCCTCATACGGCACGCAGAAGGCGATCGGCGAATTGCTGGTCAACGACTACAGCCGCAAGGGCTTCATCGACGGCCGTGCGGTCCGGTTGCCGACCGTGGTCGTGCGGCCGGGCCGGCCCAACCGCGCCGCCTCGACCTTTGCCTCGTCGATGATCCGGGAGCCGCTCGCCGGTCGCGAAGCCGTCTGCCCGGTGTCGCCCGATACGGTCATGGCGCTGGCCTCGCCGCGGCGTATCGTGGCCGGCCTGCTGCACGCCCACGACCTACCCGCCGACGCCTTCGGCGCGAGCCGATCACTTCAGCTTCCCGGTTTTTCGGTCGCGGTCGGGGAGATGGCCGCCGCGGTCGGCCGCGCCGGCGGCGAGGCAGCTTACGCCCGCATTTATTGGGAGCCCGACCTGCAGATCCAGCAGATCATTTCCGGCTGGCCGCAAGGGCTGCAGGCGCCGCGCGCCGAAGCGCTCGGTTTCGTCGCCGATAGCGGTATTGACGAGGTGATTCAAGCCTTTATCGAGGACGACCTCGAAATGCAAAAGCAGCTCGTTTAGCGGATCTGCCTAGTCGCCGGCCGCTTCGAGTGCTCGCGGCATGACCGCTACGGGCGTCTCGCGCACGCAGACGGCAGCAACGAGCGCGGCCATCAGGCCAAATATGGCGAGCGCGTACAGCCCGCCGCTAAAGCTGCCGGTGGCATCCTTGAACCAGCCGACGATCGGGGGGCTGACGCTGCCGCCCAAAATGCCGACCGAGTTGACCCAGGCGATGCCGCTCGCCAAGGCGGGCCCCGTCAGAAACACCGCCGGCAAGGGGAACAGATGCGCCTGCGACGCGTAGAGGCCGATCGTGGCGAGCGACAGCCCCAGCACCGCCCAGTAGGTGTTGCCGACCAGCCCGGCGATCAGGCATCCCACCGCCATCGTCGTGCAGGAGGCGGTCAGGTTCCAACGCCGCTCGTTCTTGCGATCGGAATAACTGCCCCAGACTATCATCCCGATCGTGCCGAGCGCATAGGGGATCGCAGTGGTGAAACCGGTCTGCATGTTCGTCAAACCCAACTGCTTGACGATTTGTGCAGCGAACACTGCGATCCCGACGCTGACCCCGGCTTGGCCAAAGTGGATCGCCGCAAGCGCGAGCACGCGTGGATTAAAGAGTGACTGGAGCACCGAAATGGGCCGGCCGGTCGCAACCGTCTGCCGCTCCTTCTCCATCTCCGTTGCCAACCACTCCCGCTCTTCCGCATCCAGCCAATCCGCCTGCGCCGGGCGGTCCGTCAAATAGAAAAACGTAACTATTCCAAAGATCACGGCTGGAGCCGCTTCGCAGAAGAACAACCATCTCCACCCAGCTACGCCGAGGACACCGTCGAGCTCGAGGAGGGATGTCGAAATGGGCGCGCCGAGCCCGATAGATATCGGAATGGCGGCCATAAAGCCGGCAACGATACGCGCGCGATGGGAGGGCGGGAACCAGTAGGTGAAATACAGGATAATGCCAGGGAAGAAGCCCGCTTCGGCAAGGCCGAGTAGAAAGCGCAGCGTGAAAAAGCTGACCGGCCCGCTGATGAACGCGAACCCGCCCGAAACCAGGCCCCAGGTCACCATTATGCGGGCGATCCAGCGCCGCGCGCCGACCCGGTCGAGGATCAAATTGCTCGGCACCTCCAAGATAAAGTAGCCCCAGAAGAACGCGCCGGCGCCGAGCCCGAAAATGTACGAGCTCAACCCGAGATCCTTGTTCATCGTCAGCGCCGCGAACCCGATATTCACGCGGTCCAGATAACAGATGAAATAAAGCACAAAACAGAACGGCAATATCCGCAGATAGACCTTTTTCATGGTCTGCCGCTCGATCGACGTCATCATGGGTCGCCTCCCGAAAGAACAGATGAATTGTACAGGCATCGAGCGCACCAGTTCAGCAGCGGCCGAGCCGGGTGCGCCGGTCGATCGGCTCTGCCCGTTCTTGCCATGGTAGCTCACCTCTACGGAATTGGCAGTCTCCATTTACCGCTGAAGAGGCCGCTCGCCGCGACCGTCATCCGCGCCGCGGACGGAACCTTTGGAGCCACACGCGCCATGGGTGAACCGGCGCCGGCTCGAGTTCGACCCCGACTTGGGTGATCGTGTCCCCTTGCATGTCGCGTACGACCAGTTCCACTGCGCCGAAGCGCGTCCGGTCTCCGACGGCAGGTGCCCCGCCAAACCTGCTGGCCAGAAACTCTGCGAGGGTCGCAGCGCCGTTGGCGGCCGCTGCCGGATCATAGAGGCGCGCGATTGTGGCGAGTGCGGTAGTTCCGTCGAAGGCGAACTCGCCGAGAAGCCCCCGCTCATCCGCCCTGCTGCGCTCCGGGCGCGGTCCGAACACGCGATCGAGCAGCGCAAGATCCTGCGGGCGTGCCAGCGCGAGCACGTAGTCGCCGGGAGCGAGCGGCGGGGCAGACGCAGCGCTGCGAGCTATCCCATCCCGAATCACCACTAGAACGCTCGACGTGGGCGGGAGCGGCAGTGCCTCGACTGTCTTGGAGGCGGCGCGGCAGCGCGCTTCCACTCGATAGCCTGCGACCGTGTTCTCGTCGCCGAGCCGGCCGGGGAGGTCGATGTCCAGACGGGAGGCCTGCTGGAGCGGCGGCACGTCCAGATCGAACATCCGCGCGGCCGCCGCGACCGTCCAACCCTGAAGGATCAGCGATATCAGAACTACGATGAACGCAACGCCGAAAAACATCGTTGCGTCCGGCAGCGCGGCGAGGACCGGAATGATCGCGAGAAAGATCGGGACGGCCCCGCGCAGCCCCACCCATGAGATGAATGCTATCTCCGGGGCAGTGTATCGAAACGGTAGCAAGCATAGCACCACCGCCATTGGCCGCGCGGCCAGCATGAGCACCGCAGCAACGACAAGCGAAGGTCCGAGTATCGGAACCAGGCCGCTCGGCTTGACGAGCAGGCCCAGTATCAGGAAGAGGACGATCTGGCTGAGCCAGGCAAAGGCGTCAAACGCTTGATTGATGACCTGAGTGGCACGATGACGGTGACTGCCCAGTATGAGACCCGCCAGGTAGGCGGCTAAAAACCCGCTTGCACCAGCTGTCTGGGCGGCGCCGAAGAGGGCGGTCCCACCAGCAAGCGCCAGAATGGGGTACAACCCTGACGTCGCCTCCAGACGATTGACCAGAGCGAGCAGCAGGTAGCCGCCGCCGAGGCCGAAGGCAGTTCCCCCGACAATCTCCCTGGCCAGTAGCGCCACAATGTGGGATGCAGGCAAGGGCGCCGGCGCCGCGAGCAAATTGACCAGGAGCACAGCGAGTAAAACCGAGATCGGGTCGTTAATACCGGACTCGATCTCCAGGATGGCGGCGATGCGCGCCCGCAGCTCGAGACGGCGCAGATGCAACAGCGCGGAGACCGCCGCCGCGTCGGTCGGCGCAACAATCGCACCGATCAGCAATCCCCGGCTCCAGGAGGTGGAGAAAAGTAGCGCCGCCGCCGTTGCGACTATCGCGGCCGTGACGATCACGCCGATCGTGGCAAGCGCGAGAGACGGCCACAGCGCTCGCCGGACATCCTTCGGATCGGTGCGCAGCCCGCCATCGAACAGAATAATGGCGAGAGCGATGCTGCCGATCAGATAGGCGGCGTGAAAATCGCGAAAGAGGATGCCGCCCGGTCCCTCTTCCCCGGCGAGGATGCCCAATCCTAGAAAAATCAGCAGTAAAGGAGCCCCGAAGCGAGCCGAGAACACGCCGGCGAATATGCTCAGCAGCACCAATGCGCTGCCGAGCAAGATCAAGTGATGGCTGGCTTCCATCGCGCAACCGGTTAGGGGAGTTGGGTAGTCCCGCCGATCCGCACTCCGGTCTGTTCGCCGCGGGCCATCGGCTTTCTCCTAATCTCGCCGAGAGCAGAGTTGCGATGGTGCCGCTCAGATCTCGACTTCGAGGCCCATCTCGACGACCTGTCCGGTGGGCACGCCGAAATAGGCGGCCGGCAGATTGGCGTTGAGGTGCATCGCAGCAAAGAGCCGTTCCCTCCACACGGCCATCCCGGGCACCTTGCCGCTGGCAATGACCATGACCCTTCGCGAATAAAAGGTGATCCGCTCGGGGTCGATGCCGCGGAGATCAGGGTGGCGGCACGCGAGCTTCAGCCCCTCCATCACATTGGGATGTTCCATGAATCCGAAATGCAGGGTGACCCGGGTGATGCCAGCACCGACCGTCGCGAGCTTTACCCGCTGGTCCGGATCGACCCGCGGCGCATCGCTACTGACCGCCGAGACCAGCAACACCCGCTCGTGCAGCACGCGATTGTGCCGCAGGTGATGCGTCAAGGCGAGCGGTATGCCCGAGCTTCCCGCAGTGATGATCGCAGCGGCTCCCGGCAGGCGGAGAGGCGGGTTCTCGAGCACCCAGTCGACGAACTCGTCTTCGCGCTGCCGCATCCCGGAGCGCTGGCGTTCGAGCATCTGGTACCCCGTTCGCCAAGTCAGCATCAGGAACGCGACGACGCAAGCCAACAGCAGCGGGAACCAACCGCCTGCGAGCAGCTTTGTCGCGTTGGCGGCAACGAAGATGAGTTCGACCACGAGCAGCGATCCGTTGACGGCCGCGACGGCGAGCGGGTTGTAGCCCCACTGCAAGGCGACAAGGGCTGCCAGGA
>VAZT01000143.1 GCA_005884825.1 Alphaproteobacteria bacterium | reverse complement strand
GATACGTGAAGCTTGGGCGCATCGGCCGGCTCCAGCAGCCGGGTGCGCGGCGCGGCACCTCCGAGCACCGCATCATTCGTACTCTCGCCACAAAGTGTTGGCATAATGGCTGCAGCTTGATGAGGCAGGGCGGAAAACCGGAGGATTGCAGCTGGTGGAAAACCGGGAGACTCAATGCTGGGAGAATTCGACGTAACAAGCGTTTTACGTGAATTTACATGGAATTACACGTTCCAGCGAGACGTTCCCTTGGATTCGTCGTTCTCTGGTATTGTCACGGGAAGCTTCGGGTTGAGCGCGGGACAGCGGTTGAGGTGACACAATGAAATTCGATGATGGGATTTTTGGACTCTATTCCAGGTTGTATGAGAACCGGAGGGATATCGAGCTCTCGCTCGAGGAGTATCTCGGCAAGTGCTCTGATGATGCGTCCTATTACGCGGGCGCCGCCGAGCGCATGCTCAGCGCCATCGGTGAACCGGTAATGGTCGACACGAGCCAAGATTCGCGTCTCGGCCGCATTTTCATGAACCGCACGATCAAGGTCTACCCCGAATTCGCAGACTTCTTCGGGATGGAGGAGACGATCGAACGCATCGTCGGCTTCTTCCGTCATGCCGCACAGGGCCTCGAGGAACGCAAGCAAATACTCTATCTGCTGGGTCCGGTCGGCGGCGGCAAATCCTCGCTCGCCGAACGCCTGAAGCAGCTGATGGAGAAAGAGCCGGTCTATGTCCTGAAGGCTGGCAAGGAAGTCAGTCCGGTGTTTGAGAGCCCGCTCGGTTTGTTCGATCCGGTGACCCTCGGCGACGAGCTCGAAAAGCGTTATGGTGTTCCGCGGCGGCGTCTGACCGGCACGATTTCCCCTTGGGCAGTCAAGCGGCTCGAAGAATTCGGCGGCGACATCACCAAATTCACAGTGGTTCGCATGCAGCCTTCGCGGCTGAAGCAGATCTGCATCTCCAAGACCGAGCCCGGCGACGAGAACAACCAAGACGTGTCGAGCCTTGTCGGCAAGGTCGACATCCGCAAGCTCGAATTCTTCAGTCAGAACGACCCCGACGCCTACTCCTATTCGGGCGGCCTGAACCGGACGACGCAAGGGCTTCTCGAATTTGTCGAGATGTTCAAGGCGCCGATCAAGATGCTGCACCCGCTGCTCACCTCGACTCAGGAAGGCAATTACGTCGGTTCCGAGAATATCGGCGGCATCCCCTATCAGGGCATCGTGCTGGCGCACTCGAACGAGGCCGAATGGCAGAGCTTCAAGAACAACAAGAACAACGAGGCGTTCATCGACCGCATCTCGGTGATCAAGGTTCCGTATTGCTTGCGCGCCACCGAGGAACGCAAGATATATGAGAAGTTGTTGCAGAACAGTGAGCTTGCCGCCTCGCCTTGCGCACCGTCGACCTTAGATATCCTGGCGCGATTCAGCGTGCTGTCGCGGCTGAAGTCGCATGAGAACTCGAACCTCTATTCGAAGATGCGGGTCTACGACGGCGAGAGCTTGAAGGATACCGATCCGCGCGCCAAGTCTGTCCAGGAATATCGCGATGCGGCCGGGGTCGACGAGGGAATGGACGGCATTTCCACCCGTTTCGCCTTCAAGGTTTTGTCGAGCACCTTCAACTTCGACACGCAGGAGGTGGCGGCCGATCCGGTCCATTTGATGTATGTGCTGGAGCAAGCGATCTGGCGCGAGCAGTTCCCGGACGACGCCGAAAAGAAGTACCTGAACTTCATCAAGGCCGAGCTGGCGCCGCGCTATGCCGAGTTCATCGGCCACGAGATCCAGAAGGCTTATCTGGAATCCTATTCAGACTACGGGCAGAACCTGTTCGACCGGTATGTCGCCTATGCCGATGCATGGATTGAGGATTCGGACTACAAGGACCCCGACACCGGTCAACTTATGAATCGCGAGCTGTTGAACCAGGAGCTGTCAAAAATCGAAAAGCCGGCAGGGATCGCGAACCCCAAGGACTTCCGCAACGAGGTCGTCAAATTCGCATTGCGCGCGCGGGCCAACAACGCCGGGCGCAACCCGTCATGGACCTCGTACGAAAAACTGCGCGAGGTGATCGAGCGGCGCATGTTCTCTCAGGTTGAGGATCTGTTGCCGGTAATCAGCTTTGGCACCAAGAAGGACACCGAGACGGAGAAGAAGCACGCCGATTTCCTCGAGCGCATGGTATCGCGCGGCTACACCGAGCGGCAGGTTCGGCGGTTGGTCGAGTGGTATATGCGAGTCAATAAGGCGGGGTAGGGGGACCACGGTCCTCTCTCGGAGGTCAGGCTATGAACATCGTCGACCGTCGCCCGAACCCGAAGGGTAAAAGTCTCAGTAACCGCCAACGTTTCCTGGCACGGGCCCGAGCCGAGGTGAAATCGGCGGTGCAGGAGGCATTGCGCAAGCGCAAGGTGGCCGATGTCGGCCACGGAGAAAAAGTGGCGATTCCGACGCGCGGAATTGCCGAGCCGAACTTTCATCACAGCCGCCGCACCGGGCGAACCGAGCATGTCGTCCCCGGCAACAAGGAGTATATCAGGGGCGACGAGATCCCTCGGCCGACCGGCGGGGAAGGTCGCGGGGGCTCGCAGGGCAGCCCCGACGGGTCGGGAGAGGACGCATTCGAGTTCACATTATCCAAGGAAGAGTTCCTCGACATGTTTTTCGAGGACCTCGAACTCCCCGATCTCGTCAAGAAGAGCTTGAAGGAGACATTCGCGGTCGATCTGCAGCGGGCCGGGTACACTGTGACGGGGAGTCCCGCAAACCTCAGCATTCGGCGGACAATGCGCAACAGCATGGCGCGCCGCATTTCGCTGAAACGGCCGAAACAATCGGACCTGGAGGCGTTGCGAGAGGCGATCGACAACGCACGCTCCCGCGGTGCTGACGAAGAGGCCGAAAGGCTTCTGCGCGAACTCGACCGGCTCGAGCACCGCAGTAAGATCATCCCTTACATCGATCCGATCGATGTCCGCTACAACCGCTTTGAGCGCGTTCCTCGCCCGAATACCGAAGCGGTAATGTTCTGCCTGATGGACGTATCAGGATCGATGACCGAAGCGATGAAGGACCTCGCCAAGAGGTTCTTTATGCTGCTGCACGTGTTCCTGATCCGGCGCTACCGGCACGTCGATATCGTCTTCATCCGTCACACCAGCACCGCCGAAGAGGTCGACGAAGAGACGTTCTTTTACAGCCGGGAGACCGGCGGCACCGTAGTCTCGACCGCGCTCGAGAAAATGCTGGAGATTGCGCGGGCGCGATATCCCACCGACCGGTGGAACATCTACGCGGCTCAGGCTTCCGACGGCGACAATTACGGCGCGGACAGCGGACGTTGCGTTTCCTTGCTGGGCAGCGAGGTTCTGCCGCTTTGCCAGTATTTCGCCTATGTCGAAGTCGGCGACGGCATGGGAGGGAGCCTGACCGGATTGTCGCGAGACAGCGACCTGTGGCGAGCCTACAACGAGGTGGCGCCGGTCCATCCTCATTTCGTGATGCGCCGGGTCAGCGACCCGTCGCAGATTTTCTCGGTGTTCCACGAATTGTTCGCAAAGGGGGGTATCCGTGCCTGACTCCGTCGCGTTGCGGCTCGAAACCGCCACCCCGCTCTTCACCGGCCCGAATTGGGATTATTCCGGGTTGCGCCGGGTCTACGACGCTGTCGAGCGGATCGCGCTCGACGAACTCGGGCTCGACGTCTATCCCGTCCAGGTCGAGGTGATCACCTCCGAGCAGATGCTCGACGCTTACGCCTCGGTCGGTTTGCCGCTGATGTACCGCCATTGGAGTTTCGGCAAGCGTTTCGCATACCACGAGACTCTCTATCGTAAGGGACTGCAGGGTCTCGCCTACGAGATCGTCATCAACTCCAACCCGTGTATCTGCTACATCATGGAAGAGAATTCCATGACCATGCAGACATTAGTCATTGCACACGCTGCGTTCGGCCATAATCACTTCTTCAAGAACAATTATCTGTTTCGGCAGTGGACGGACGCCAACGGCATCCTCGATTATCTGAGCTTCGCACGCGACTACGTGCAAAAATGCGAGGAACGGCACGGGGCGGAAGCGGTGGAGCGCGTGCTGGACGCCGCGCATGCGTTGAAGGATCATGGTGTCAATCGCTACGCCCACCGCACCAAGCCAAATCTCGCCGAGGAGCGCCGCCGGGCGGAGGAGTGGCGGGCTCATTTCGAGGCGACGTACAACGATCTGTGGCGCACCGTGCCGGGTGCGGACAAGGATAAGGACGATTCCGGCAACGAGGCCCGTCTTCTCGAGATCAAGCGCGAGCTCGGGCTGCCGGAAGAGAACCTGCTTTATTTTATCGAGAAACGCGCGCCGCGGCTTGAGGACTGGCAACAGGAGCTTGTCCGCATCGTCCGCTTGGTCTCGCAATACTTCTATCCGCAGAAGCAGACGCAGATGATGAACGAGGGGTGCGCGACCTTCGTGCATTACGAGATCATGCGGCGGCTGCACGACAAGGGGCTGATCACCGAAGGATCGATGCTCGAATTTCTGCACTCGCATTCGAGCGTCGTATTCCAGCCGGATTTCGACGACCCGCGGTTCAGCGGCCTCAACCCGTATGCGCTGGGTTTCGCGATGATGAGCGACATCCGCCGCATCTGCGAAGAGCCGACCGAGGAGGACCGGGAGTGGTTTCCCGACATCGCCGGCTCGGGAGACGGCTTTGGCGTGTTGCGTCACGCCTGGGCGAATTACCGCGACGAAAGCTTCGTGCTGCAACATCTCAGCCCAGCGATGATCCGCCGGTTCCGGCTGTTCCATGTCTCTGACGACAGCACAAAGCCGGCGCTGCGCGTCGAGGCGATCCATGACGATGTCGGCTATCGAAAGATTCGCGGCGCCCTCTCCCGGCAATATGATCTGTCCCGGCGCGAGCCCGATATTCAGGTAGTCGACGTCGATCTCAGAGGCGATCGCTGCCTCATCCTTGCGCATTACGTGCATAACGGCGTGCTGCTCGAAGAACAAAGCTGCCGCGCCGTGATCCGGCATACGGCAACCTTGTGGGGCTATTCGGTCAAGCTGCTCGAGATCGACGCCGCTACCGACAAGACCCTCAAAACCTACGAGGTAGCACCGCCCGGCTGACGCCCGGGGAAGCTCGGGGGCGCGAAGCCTGCACTCCCGAGCGGGGTATCCGCGATGGTCGTTCTCGGCATCGAAACCAGCTGCGACGAAAGCGCGGCCGCGGTGGTGGCCGTCACGGCGGCCGGACCGAGGATCCTCTCCAATTTGATCCACTCCCAGCTCGCAGAGCACACGCCCTACGGCGGCGTCGTGCCCGAGATTGCAGCGCGCGCTCATCTCGACCACCTTCATCCGCTGATATCGCGCGCACTCGCCGAAGCTGGCGTTCTTCTCGGCGCGGTCGACGGGGTAGCTGCGGCGGCGGGCCCGGGCTTGATCGGGGGCCTGATCGTCGGATCGACAATGGCAAAAGGGTTGGCTTGGGCCGCCGACAAGCCGTTTCTGGCTGTCAACCATCTGGAGGCCCACGCGCTGGCGGTCCGCCTGACCGAGGAGGTAGACTTCCCGTATCTTTTGCTCCTCGTTTCGGGGGGGCATTGTCAGCTCCTCGTGTGCTCCGGAGTTGGCCGATACACGCGTCTCGGGACAACGCTCGACGATGCCGCCGGCGAAGCCTTCGACAAAGCGGCAAAGCTGATCGGGCTCGGCTATCCCGGAGGACCTGCGATCGAAACGGCCGCGGAGGACGGAGACCCGCACCGTTTCGTCCTGCCGCGCCCGATGAAAGGCAGGCCGGGTTGCGATTTCTCATTCTCCGGCTTGAAGACGGCAGTGCGTCACATCACTTCCGCGCGCGGCCCCCTCGATCCCCGCGGCCAGGCGGATCTCGCCGCCTCGGTTGAGCTCGCGATCTGCGAGGCGGTGACCGATCGGACCGCGAATGCGGTCGCGTTGTTCCGCCGCAAATACCCGGAAGGAAATTCGCTGGTGGTTGGCGGTGGTGTCGCCGCCAATAAAAGACTGCGAGGACGCCTTACGAGCCTCGCCGATGAGGCCGGGCTGCGCTTTGTTGCGCCACCGCCGGCATTGTGCACCGATAATGGAGCAATAATCGCGTGGGCTGGCATCGAGCGGCTTCGGCTCGGCCTCGTCGACGGTCTCGATGCACCGCTCAAGCCGCGATGGCCCCTCGACAGTGACGCGCCGCCCCGTCCTGGAGCGGGTGTGAAGGGATGAGCGGTTGGCCGGGCAGTTGGCGTTGGGCGTGACCCGATGAGACGCTTGGCGATCATTGGGGGTGGCGCCTGGGGAACGGCGCTCGCCATGGTCATTACCGCGACCACCGACATGGCGGTCGCGACAGAGGGGGTGGAGGCGGCATTGCTTGTAGTCCCGGCGCAATTCTTGCGCGGCGTAATCCGGGTGCTCGGGTCTCATCTTCGCCGCGGCCTGCCCGTGCTGCTCTGCGCTAAAGGGATCGAGACCAGCTCGCTGAAAATGATGTCGGAGATCGCCGCAGAAATTCTGCCCATCTCCCCCTCCGCGGTGCTCTCGGGGCCGACATTTGCTGCCGAGGTCGCGCGAGAGTTGCCGACGGCGGTCACGATTGCGAGCGGTGATGCGTCGCTTGGTCACGCCTTCATTGAAGCCCTCGGAAGCAGTCGGTTCCGTCCCTATCTGTCGCGCGACCCCGTCGGCGCCGAAATTGGCGGCGCGGTCAAGAACGTGCTCGCGATTGCATGCGGTATCGTCGTCGGCCGCAATCTCGGCGATAACGCTCGAGCTTCGCTGATCACCCGCGGATTGGCGGAGATGATCCGGCTCGGGGAAGCCAAGGGCGGTCGAGCCGAGACCTTTCGTGGCCTCTCCGGACTGGGGGATCTCGTACTGAGCTGCACCTCGGCCCAATCGCGCAATTATGGGCTTGGCCTCTCGCTCGGCCGCGGGCGGGACCTCGAGACCGCGCTCCGCGGCAGTCGCTCGGTCGTCGAGGGCGTGGCCACGGCTGCGTCAATCGCGCGGCTGGCGGAGCGGCTCGGCATCGAGATGCCGATCTCCGCCGGGGTCGATGCGTTACTTCACCACGGTGAAGCGGTAGACGCCGTGATCGATCTGCTGTTGCGCCGTCCCTACCGGGCCGAATAGGGGCATGGCGGCGAACCCCCGAGCGCCAGCTGGGCCGGAGGGCGGAAAACACTTTTCTGCGCCGGCTGAAAGCCAATATCATCGGGAGCGAGCAACCCTACCGGCTCGGACTGAAATGAGCGACAACGGAAAACGCGGCGATGAAGGACCGGGGACCGGGGTTGTCGTTAAGACAAAGCCGAAGACGAAGAAGCCCTCTATGTACAAAGTTCTTATGTTAAATGACGACTACACCCCGATGGAATTCGTCGTGCACATTCTCGAGCGGTTCTTCAACAAGAACCTGCAGGAAGCGACCCGCATCATGTTGCATGTGCATCGACGCGGTGTCGGTATCTGCGGCGTTTACACCTACGAGGTCGCGGAGACCAAGGTAACCCAGGTTATGGATTTCGCCCGGCAGCACCAGCACCCGCTGCAGTGTACGCTGGAAAAGGACTAGGCCAAGGAAGGACAGGCGGGCGTGTTGTCACGCAATCTCGAAAAGTCGCTGCATCGGGCTCTCGCCCACGCCAATGACCGTCGGCATGAATATGCCACGCTCGAACATCTGATGCTGGCGCTCACCGAGGATCAGGACTCGGTTGCCGTGCTACGCGCGTGCAGCGTTGATCTCGACCGTTTGCGCCGCGAGGTGCTGAACTACGTCGATAACGAACTTGCCAACCTCGTCGCGGCCCACAGCGACGACGCGAAGCCGACTGCTAGCTTCCAACGCGTGCTGCAACGCGCCGCAATTCACGTCCAGTCATCGGGCCGCGAAGAGGTGACCGGCGCGAACGTGTTGGTCGCGATGTTCGCCGAGCGGGAAAGTCATGCTGTTTATTTCCTGCAAGAACAGGACATGACCCGGTTCGATGCCGTCAATTACATCTCCCATGGCATCGCCAAGGCGCCCGGGCGCTCCGAAACGCGTCGTGTTCAAGGCGCCGATGAGGATGACCGCAGCGAAAAGTCGCAGAAGCGCAACCACGACGCTCTCGACGCCTATTGCGTCAACCTCAATAAAAAGGCCAAGGGCGGCAAGATCGACCCGCTGATCGGCCGTGAAGCCGAAGTCGACCGCACGATCCAAATCCTATGCCGGCGGGCCAAGAACAACCCGCTTTATGTTGGCGACCCCGGTGTCGGCAAGACGGCGATCGCCGAGGGCTTGGCGCGTCGCATCGTGCAGCGCGAGGTTCCCGAGGTATTGATGAACGCGACGATTTACGCGCTCGACATGGGGGCGTTGCTGGCAGGCACCCGGTATCGCGGCGATTTCGAGGAGCGGCTCAAGGCGGTCTTGTCCGAGCTCGAGGCGCAGCCCGGTGCGATTCTGTTCATCGACGAGATTCACACCGTAATCGGGGCCGGGGCGACGAGCGGCGGGGCGATGGACGCCTCGAACCTGCTGAAGCCGGCACTGGCCGGCGGCGTCATCCGCTGTATCGGCTCGACCACCTATAAGGAATATCGCAACTATTTCGAGAAAGACCGCGCGCTCGTTCGCCGGTTCCAAAAGATCGACGTCAACGAGCCGACGGTCGAGGATTCGGTCAAGATTCTGCGCGGCCTGAAGCCCTATTACGAGCGGCACCACAAGGTGCGCTACACGAGCGACGCTCTGCGTGCGGCGGTTGAGCTGTCTCATCGATATATCGGCGACCGCAAATTGCCGGACAAGGCGATCGACGTGATCGACGAGACCGGTGCCGCCCAAATGCTCGTGCCCGAAAACCGGCGGCGCAAAACGATAACGGCGCGCGAAGTCGAGGCGGTCATCGCGACGATGGCGCGGATCCCGCCGAAAAGCGTCTCGCGCGACGACCGCGAGGTGCTGAAGAACCTTCAGCGCGACCTGAAGACGATGGTGTTCGGTCAGGACCCGGCGATAGGGGCCCTGGTCTCGGCCATCAAGCTGGCGCGCGCCGGGCTGCGGGATCCGGAAAAGCCAATCGGCTCCTATCTGTTCTCTGGTCCGACCGGAGTCGGCAAGACCGAGGTGGCCCGCCAGCTCGCGCGTACGCTCGGGATCGAGATTACCCGCTTCGACATGTCCGAGTACATGGAGCGGCACACGGTTTCGCGGCTGATCGGCGCGCCCCCCGGTTATGTCGGCTTCGACCAGGGCGGGCTGCTGACCGACGCGATCGATCAACATCCGCACAGCGTGCTGTTGCTGGACGAGATCGAGAAGGCCCATCCCGACCTGTTCAATATCCTGCTGCAGGTCATGGATTACGGAAAGCTGACCGACCACAACGGCAAAACGGTCGATTTCCGTAACGTGATCCTGATCATGACGACGAATGCCGGAGCCTGGGATCTCGCCAAACCGGCGATCGGCTTTGGCAGCGGCATCCGAGAGGGCGACGATCAGGAAGCGATCAATCGCATGTTCACACCGGAGTTCCGCAACCGGCTCGATGCGGTGATTTCCTTCGCGCCACTGTCCGCGGATACGATCGGACGGGTGGTCGACAAGTTCGTGCTGCAGCTCGAAGAGCAGCTCGCCGACCGGAATGTCATGATCGAGCTCGATGAATCCGCGCGGTCGTGGCTGGCCGAAAAAGGTTATGACCGCCTCTTCGGCGCGCGGCCTCTGGCCCGGGTGATCCAGGAGCACATCAAAAAGCCGCTGGCCGAGGAGCTCCTGTTCGGGCAGTTGTCGAAGGGCGGGATCGTCCGCGTGACCCGCAAACCCGACGAGGACAAGCTCTCCTTCTCGTACGAAGAGCGCCCGGCCGAACCGACGCCAAAGGTCCCCGAGCTGGTCGAGTGATCGGCTGCCTCCTGCCTATTCTTCCTGCCCGGAGGAATAAACCCGGATCAGGGATCCAATGGGCACTGTAGGTCGGCACCGGCAGATAGCCGCGCTGGATCTTGTGCGGCCCCTGCGCGCCGGCCTCGACACGCTTTAGTCCGCGGGTGATGGCGAACTCGATCGCCTGATAATAACAGCACTCGAAATGGAGGAATTTGTAATCGCCGTAGCTGCCCCAATTGCGGCCGTAGATCGTAGCTTTGCCGAGCAGGTTGAACGCACCGGCAACGTAATTGGCGCCGCGCCGGGCCATGAAGAGGACGACCTTTTCCGGCATCCGCTCGCCGATCATCGCGAAAAAGCGGCGGTTTAGGTAGGCCGAGCCCCATTTGCGATCGGAAGTCGCGAGGTAGAATTCGAAAAACGCGTCCCAATGGCGCGGCTTCAGGTCGGCTCCAGTCAACACTTCTATTTCGAGACCGCGGGCGAGGGCCTCGCGCCGCTCCTTCTTCACCGCTTTGCGTTTTCGCGAATTCAAAGCCGCGAGGAAATCATCGAAATCCCGGTATCCATGATTGATCCAGTGGAATTGCTGGCCGAGCCGTTGCAGAAATCCGGCCTCGGTCAACGCCTTGGCCTGGGCGGGGTCGGGAAAGTTCACATGCAATGACGAGATGCGGCGGCGCTTTGTGAACTCGACCATTCCGGCAACCAGATGCTCGCGAGCCTCGGCCGGCGCGGACGGGTGCAGCAGCAAGCGGGGGCCCGGGACCGGGGTGAACGGCACAGCCGACAACAGCTTGGGGTAATACCGGCCGCCGGCGCGCTCATAGGCATCCGCCCAGCCATAGTCGAAGATGTATTCACCATAGGAATGCGTCTTGGCATAGAGCGGCACGACGCCGGTGATCTGCCCGTCCGGTCCCGCCAGAGAAAGATGTTGCGGCGTCCATCCCGTACGGGTCGTCGTCGAGCCGCTTTCCTCCATCGCATTCAGAAGAGTATGCGAAACGGTCGGATTGACGTCGCCGGCGCAGGCGTCCCACGCAGCGGCCGGTATTTCGGCTATCGCCGCATGGACTCGAATGGTGACAGTTCCGCCGCTGTCGTTCATCGCCTGCCCAGCGCCTGGTTTTCCGAACGCGTACAGTCCGCCGTTTCGGCGTAAAGATCCGCGCGTGCAAAGATAAGGCTTGTGCCGCCGCTGTCCAGCCTGCCGCGAAACCGCCTCATTAGGCACCTAACAGCGGAGCGCCGATTGAGGACTGAAAATGCGCGTGCTCCGCCGTGCCCTGATCGCGTTCCCGCTGGCCGTGCTGTCGCCGATCGCAGCGCCGGCATCGGCGGAAACGCTCGGCGATGCTCGCGTCGGTTTCAGCGCGGAACGGGTGCTGGTCATTGATGGCCAGAGCTATGTCGGCCCGATGTGGCACATGCCGGGCGAACAGCGCCATGAGCAGGACCTCCCGGCATTAAGGCCGATTTTTATCCTGCGTGCCGGCAGCGCGATCGGCGACATCATCCTGCCGAAATTGCATACCGTCGTCGAATTCGCGCTTCCAAAAGAGCTGTCGATTCTCGGCGACCCCGGCCTGTTGCGCAAACCTGTGGGGCCGGAGACGGTCAACGGCATTGCCACGACGAAATATGAGGTGGATGAGAAAACGCCGCAGGGCCGCGCGGTCGGCGCGCTGTGGCTCAGCCAGGAAGGCATCCCGATGAGGTGTGACGCCAGGCTCGCAACCGACAGAGGCAAGGTTTCGACGATTCGCTGGGAACTGCGCCACGTCAAGATCGGCGCGCAGGAGCCAGCGTTGTTCGAGATACCGCGTGGTTACGCATACAAATGTAGTAGTAGCTTCCGGGCTCCGAGAACGTGACGGTCTTCGACTGGCCCTTCTCCAATGGGCCGGTATCCCAGTTGCCTTTTTCGAACGCCGTCGCCGTATGTGCGACATCGCCGACATTGGTAAATGTCACCGTGGTCCCCGTCTTGACCCGAGTGCGGCCCGGCCAAAAGGCGTATTCGACGTTGTTGTCGCCGATCTTGATCGTGTCGACCCCGTCTGCAACCGGACCTGCGGGCCCGGCGATCTTCTGCGGCGCGGGAGGGGGCCACAGCGGACCCAATTGCCCCTTCAACGAGAATACCCACACCGCATCGCCGTTTGCGCTCAGCTGCGCCTGGTTGCCGCCGGTCGCGATGGCGACGTATTCCTCACCGTTCACCTCGTAGACCGCTGGAGGGGCGTCGGCCCCAAACCCGGTTTGGAACCGCCACAATTCTTCACCGGTTTTGGCATCTATCGCCAGAAAATTGCCGTCGGGCTCGCCGCGGAAAACAAGGCCGCCGGCCGTCGTCGTCGACCCGCCCCCCTGACCGACGCGATAGGGCGTCTTGTGCTGCCAGACGATCTTGTTGGTGTTGCCGCCGATTGCGGTGAAGGTGCCGCTCATCGCCGACCCGATCGGCGCCGCCTGGGTGCCCCCGGTATAGCGCAGCCCATGCTTGTAGGTATCGCCGTACCGGGCAAAGGCGCTCGTTCGGATCGTGCCCGGAACGTAGAAGCTGCCGGTTTCCGGATTGTAGGACATCGGCGCCCAGTTGGTGCCGCCGATCCCCGAGGGCTGGATCAGCACCGGCTCTTCCCAGAACGCCTCGAAGATGCAGCCGGCCTTTTCGTAGCCGCTCGCAGACATCGGCTCGGCACATTGCGGCACGATCGCGTCGCCGACTGGGAAGGGCTGCGTCTTCGCCGTCTTCTGCCGCGGCTCCTGAGGCACCGGACGCTCCTCGACGCCGATCAGCGGTTTGCCGTTGGTGCGGTCGAGGATGTAGACCCAGCCGGTGCGGCCTGCTTGCGCGATGCCTTTGCGTGGCTGGCCGTTGATCACGGTGTCGAAAAGGACGACCGGGCTCGCCGCGTCATAATCCCAGATGTCGTGATGCACCTCCTGGAAATGCCAGGCGTATTTGC
>VAZT01000754.1 GCA_005884825.1 Alphaproteobacteria bacterium | reverse complement strand
CCTTATGCCCGCCGGTCCCGACGACCATGCAGCCGGTATATAGCGGCATCGTCCGCACCTGCTGCTGCGCCGCCATGCCGGGCGTCGGGCGCGGATCGACGATCGTGGCGACCTCGGCGCCGGCCTCGGCCAGCGTCGCGGCGGTGCGATAGGCATCGTCATTGTCGGCGAACAAGACGGCGCGACGCCCCGGAAGCACGGCGTAATGCCGGATGTAACTCTCGACGGCGCTCGCCAGCATGACCCCAGGCCGGTCGTTGCCGGGAAAGACCGGCGGCCGCTCCACGGCGCCGGTCGCCAGCACGATGTGCCGCGCCCGGATATGCCACAGCCGAAGGCGCGGCAATCCGGCGGGCGCCGCCGGTCCGAGCAGATCCCCGACGCGCTCGGCGGCGACACAGTAATCGTCGTCATAGCGCCCGAGCACAGTGGTCGCGGGCAATAGCCGGACCTCCGGCCTCGCCGCCAATTCGGTCACCGCCTCGGCGGCCCAGGCGGTGCCGTCCTCCTCGCCGATGCGGTATGCGCGACGCAGCAGCGCGCCGCCAAAAAGCGGGTCGCTGTCGGCGAGGATGACGCGCGCGCCGCTGCGCCCGGCGGCGAGCGCTGCCGACAGCCCAGCCGGTCCGGCGCCGATCACCAGCACGTCGCAATGCGTGTGCCGCTTATCGTAGCGCGACGGATCGGGCGATGCCGGCGCATGCCCGAGCCCGGCCATATGCCGCAACGCTGGCTCCCACAAATAGCGCCACAAGCCGCGCGGCCGGATAAACGTCTTGTAGTAAAAGCCGGCGGGAAACAGCGGGGCGACGCCCCCGATCAGCGCGCCGAGATCATTCTCGAGACGCGGCCAGGCATGCTGGCTCGCCGCCGACAGCCCATCATAGAGGACGATGTCGGTGGCGCGGCGATTGGGTTCGGTAAAGCCGCCCGTTTCGAGCTGAACCAGCGCGGAGGGTTCCTCCGGCCCCGCCGTAAATATCCCGCGCGGCCGGTGGTATTTGAAGCTGCGCGCGACAAGCCGCACGCCATTCGCCAGCAATGCCGAGGCGAGCGTGTCGCCCGGGTGGCCTTCGTAGTCCTGCCCGTCGAAGGTGAACCGCAGCACCCGCCCGCGGTCGATCTGGCCGCCGCGCGGCA
>VAZT01000753.1 GCA_005884825.1 Alphaproteobacteria bacterium | reverse complement strand
CTTTCGCATGGCGCCCGTCTGGGGCTTGTTCCCGCTGGTGCTGTTGTCGACCGCAGCGACGGTCATCGCATCGCAGGCCGTGATCTCCGGCGCGTTCGCATTGTCGCGGCAGGCGATTCAACTCGGCCTGATGCCGCCCCTCGATCTGTTCCAGACCTCGACCCGTGCGCACGGTCAGATCTATATCGCGCAGGTCAATTGGCTGCTGCTAATCGCGGTCCTCGCTCTGGTTCTGGGGTTCCAAAGCTCGAGCGCTCTCGCTTCGGCCTATGGTTTTGCAGTCACCGGGACGATGGCCATCACGACGGTCCTCGCCGCAGCCGTCATGCGCGGCGTCTGGCGTTGGCAATGGCCGACAATCGCCGTCGTGCTGGTGCCGATCATGACCGTCGACCTTGCGCTATTCGGGGCCAATGCCCTGAAGATCCCGAGCGGCGGCTGGTTCCCGCTGGTGATCGGGATCGCGGTATTTACGATCCTGACCACCTGGCGCACGGGGCGCCGGCTGGTGCGGATCCAGTTGGCGAGCGAGGCCGTGCCGCTCGCCTCCTTTCTCGCCACCTGTGACGAGGCGCCGGAAGCCCGCGTTTCGGGCACTGCGGTTTTTCTCACCACCCATACCGAAGACGTGCCCGTAACCCTGCTGCGCAACCTCAAGCACAACAAGGTGCTGCACCGGACGGTGCTGCTGGTTCACGTCGTCACCGAGAACACCCCCCGGGTGGCTGGTGCGGACCGGATCCAGGCACGCGAGCTCGGCAGCGGCTTTTGGCAGATCGAAGCGCATTTCGGCTTTGCCCAGACGCCAAACGTCCCGCGCGAGCTGCAGCGGGCGAAAATCCCGGGGCTGGAGCTCGATCCGAGTGAGGTTTCTTTCTTCGTCGGGCGCGCCAACGTCAAACCGAGCCCGCGGCCCGGCATGGCCCGGTGGCGCGAGCGCCTCTATTCCGCCCTCGCACGCGTCGCGACGCGGTCGCCCGATTTTTTCCGTATCCCACCGGACCGCGTCATCGAACTCGGTACCGAGGTCGAGATTTGACCTCGGTGTCTTTCACGAGGCTGAACTCGGTTTAGATCGATCAGGCGGGATGGATCGACTGCTGGTCCTGTTGAGGACGCGGTATGTTTTCAACCCCAAGGCTCGCGCCACAGCCTTCGCCCTTTGTTTTGCTTCTTCCTTGCCTCCTACGAGAAAAATCGAAGGACGGCCCGTAATCTTCCCGCCGTCATCGCCTTGAGAAATGGTCGCTACCAGCCCCTCACGAGTATCTTCTATCTTAAGCCGCACGAACATCTTTTCCTCCTTCGGAGCGAGCAAACCTGTATTTCGACGGGCCGCTGACGTCTGAAGTTGCACAGAGCCTTGGCCAGGGCCTCCGCCAGAGGCGTTTTGCAGCCACCATCCAGTCTTTCTCGGTAGCTCTACTCCTGGCACTCGACTGGATAGGATTGGACTTGTCACGATGAAGCATTGTTGCCACTGAAATCAAGGCCCAGCATTATAGGCTGGTCGCCAGCAATGCCGACGGCATCTTGATGTCCAAACATTGACTGGATGCCCTCGAAAAGCAGCGCACCACCGGCTATGCCCGCCGCGGTGATCGCCGCCGAGCGCAGGAAGCCGCCGCCGCCACCCAGCAATCCAGCGCGAGGAAAGGGAGGTGCAACGGAGCTGTCCTCGGGGACACGACCCGGCCGTGGCGGCGTCGCGAGTGGAGGCGGGCTGGTGCCGAGGCCACCCGGCGGCACGTTGCTCGCCCTAACGCCATTGGAAGCTTCACTACGGCCGAATACTGCGCCAAGGAAACTCGGACCACCAACAAAGCTCGGAGGGGCGGATGGAGCGCTCTTTGTTTCGGTCAGCTTTGTCTCCAAACCAGTAATCCTTATTTGCGCTTCGTGCAGGCTCAGATCCTGAATCAGCACGGTTTGCACGAGCGAATAGGGAGCGCCTGGCAGCTCCGCCGTCGTCTTTTGGATCAGCGTCTCGGCCTCGGTATCCTTGGGTTGACCCTCGGTCTTGCTCAAGCGATCGAGAAGGATCGTAGTCAGGTCTCTTTCCTGGGGTGTCATGAAGGCCTTCCCATGATTGAGCTAGACCGGCGCTCGCACGCGCAGGCGACCACAGGTTGTCCAGCAGCTGAGTGAGCGGATCGCGATTTGCCTTAGAGCCTACCCGCACCGGGCACGAGCCATGGCCGATGCGGCCGCTCGGGTGATGTCATCACCCGATTATCGAAATCAGAATCTGCGGCGGCATTCCCGTCGGCTTCATCCGCGCGAACATCTTTGTCGATCCCTGGCCGGTAAACGTCAGGCCATTTGCTGAAATCCGTGGTACAGCTGTCTTCCGGCGAGATATACATTGAAGTGATTCCTCATATATCTTACCTCATAGAGATGGGAACAATTTTGAATTTTTCTAGCGAAGGCCAACTCAAATCGGTGAGTGCCGAATTTCTTTGTATCCGTGAGATCGATCTGCCATATCTTTTCCCTGCTTTTTCCTCCTCATGCCTAAGCAGGCTGCGAAGCATCGGCTAGGCGGACCCCAGGCAGTTGCTCGAAGAAGACGTTCGCCATTTCCTGCTCTTCGCGGATGAAGCGCTCGCACATTTCCCGAAGATCGCTCATGCCCGATTCTTCGGCGGCGCCGAGCATCGAGCGGTAAGCCGCGATCTCGAACTGCTCCAGCTGTGGACGGCAATGCAGTGTTTTGGCATATCGTCCGCGGTCACGCCCGACAGCAGCGGTTCCAGGCGGCCGGCGAGCCGCGTCGCCATGTCCTTGAGCGTCGACGGTCGCTGGTACTTCTCAGCGTGGGTGATGAGCCGCTCCAGATTATCGGTTGTCGCCGCCTCCATTGCATGGGCGTCCCGCAACCACGCGATCAGGTGGTCCTTTCTGTTTGTCGCCATGGTAGGCACCATTCTCCTGGTTGCCGTGCTTATCTCCGCCGCTTTCCGCGTCACCGAGTCCGCGGCGCTCGCAATAAGGGCGCGTGAAGACCGGCTGCTCGCCACCATCAACCACGCGATCCCGATTCCGATCAGAACGAGTGGAAGCGGATTTTCGCGAACCTCGCGCGCCAGGTTGCGGCCGAACTCGGCCGCTGGCCCCTCACGAGCATAGTCGATCAGCTGATCGACTACTTGGCCCGGGGTCATTCGCGCGCGCAACTCGTCCAATGTTTCCGACAGCTGCGCCCGCGTCCGGCCAGCTTCTCGTTCAAGCTTTTCGGTCTGATTTGCCATGAACGTTCTAAATCCAGTCCTCTTCCGCTGCTCGATCCCCGCGTCGGAACCGTGCCTCCTTACGCGGGGATCGGCATCGATCAGGCTGGTAACGCAGCCAGCGGACGCTCAACGTTTCGGGCGCGTGGTCGGGGCAGTTTCCCGATCATCGTCGATTTCGACCTCGGTGCGTCGGACGGTATCGCTTACCGTCTCTGTCCGCTCCTCGGCATCTTTGCCCACAACGATCTCTTCCTTGACGCGGGCTTCCTTTCCGACGACGGCTTCCTCGGCCGTTGCCGTCACCTCGAGCGTCCGCTCACGGAACGGCTCTGCGGTGCCCGCTGCAATGTCCGCCGGCCGATCGACCGGACGGCGTTCAACATGAACGCGCTCCTCCCGCAGGTGTACCTGCTCCTGAACGGGCTGTTCGACAACATAACTCCTCACGCGCACACTGCCTCGCCCGACCTCACGCTTGCCGACCCGAAGCTGCTCCTCGTAAACCGGGATAACCTCTTCCTGAGCGCGCCCCGCTGCGCGGGTGGCGGCCAGCCCGGAACTTGCGCCTGCCGCTGCGGCCGGTGTCGTTCCAGGGGTCAGCGCGTCGCCCCGGCTCCGCCACCCAGCCTGCCCCTCATGCACGCCGGACCACCCGCTCTGGCGCCAGTTTGCGGCGTGCGTATCCACGTCAATCGCATCCTGGCTCTCCAGCAAGCGGATAACCTGCTCCTGATCGCCCGCGCCGGTGCGCACGACAAGCATTGCATACCCGCGGCGGATACCTTCGGCGTAGAGGTGAGTGTCCTCGTCGGGCATAAAGAACCGCTTGATCGCGCCCCAGATGCCCTCGTCATTGCGTTCATAACGGAAGCTCGCGTCTTCCGCTGTACCCGACTGCGCCAGGATCTCGATCCGCGAGCGGTCGATCCCGGCCGACACCAGAACATCGCGCGCCGCCAGCGCACGATCGTAGGTCTCAAACATCGCGACGACGGTGCCGGTATCACCGGCAGCCGCTCCCATTGAGCTTTGTGTCCTCATATCGCTCATGGCCTCACTCAGTCCTCTTTCGCTGTGATGTTGTTGGGGTTCAGAGAAGGCTGCCGTTCCAGCGAAACCTCCTCCGAGCGCAGCCGCACCGGCTCGCGAATGTGCTGGATCGCTTCTCGCCGACGGATGTGGATTTCTTCCTTGAGGAGCAGCCGCTTCTGAACGACCATGATCTCCTCGACGACCGGGACGATGACCGTGTCGCCTTCTTGTCGGATTGGCGGGGGAGCCTCCACGACGCGATCGACGCGCACGCGCTCTATGATCGCTTCGCCCGAGTGAAGGTCCAGTTCGGCGTATTCGGTCCTTTCCCGCACCGAGGTCCTGATCAAGACCCGATCGACCTCGGTGACAGTTTTGTCGACGTGCAGCATCTCCTCCACCAAAGGAATCGCCGCCCGCGTCTCGTCTGCGCTCAAAACCGCCCCATGACAGGTTCAACTCGACGCCAAGGCGAACAACCACCACGGAGGGACTGTTCCTCTCGAAATTGAAAATGTTGCTGCTTTGAGAACCGGGCTGCTGTGCGCGTGTT
>VAZT01000752.1 GCA_005884825.1 Alphaproteobacteria bacterium | reverse complement strand
CTCGGGGTGGACGAACATGCCGCGCACCTTGGTGGTCTGGTCGGCGCGGCCGAGCCACCCCTTGATCCGGTGGTTTGTCCTGCCGCATGGGCTCGGGCCCGGCAGCATCGCCGACAAATCGCCGGTCGCGAAACGGATCAGCGGATATTCCGGCGTCAATGTCGTGACGACGACTTCGCCGACCTCGCCGGGAGGCACCGGTTCTCCGGTGCCCGGCAGGACCAGCTCGAGAATGATCCCCTCATCGACCAGCATGCCTTCGCAAAGGTCGCCCTGCGGGCCCGTGGTCTCATAGGCGATGATGCCGATATCCGCGGTTCCGTAGCACTGCAGCACGCCGAGCCCGCGGCTGCGGAATTCGGCGCGCAGCGCCGACGGCAGAGCTTCCGCCCCGACCAGCGCCTTCTTCAACGAGGAAACGTCGCCGCCTTCGCTTGCCGCGCGGTCGAGCAGGACCTTGAGGAAGGACGGCGTCCCGATATAGCCGACCGGCCGCAGATCGGCGATCGTGCGCAATTGCTGCTCGGTCTGGCCGGTGCCGGCCGGGATAACGGGACAGCCGAGCGCCTCGGCGCCGCTCTCGACCATCGCGCCCGCCGGGGTCAGATGATACGAGAAGGTGTTGTGGACGAGATCGCCGGGGCGAAACCCGGCTGCGAAGAGGGCCCGCGCAAAGCGCCAGTAATCCGGCCGCCGGCCCTCCGGTTCGTAGATCGGCCCGGGCGACACGAAGACCCGTCGGAGAGCCGATATCGGCGCCGCCGTCAAGCCGCCAAACGGCGGGTCCTGCCGCTGCCGCTCGATCAGCTCGGATTTCCGGGTCAGCGGCAGTTCGGCCAAGCCGCGCCGGTCGACAATATCTTCCGGATGAACCCCGGCGAGGAGCCGGCGATAGGCCGGGGCGCGCTCCTTCGCGGCGGCAATGGTCTGCGGCAGCGCCGACATCAACGCCGCTTCGCGCTCGGCCGGGTCGCGTGTTTCGAGCGTATCGTAAAACTGCGCCGCCACCCGAAGCCTCCGTGCGCTGCAGGCCTCACCCGCCCAATCTGCCCCGACTGGACCACCGCATCAAGCCCCGCCTGAGCGGGGCGGCCTACCCTCACCCACAAAGCGCTAGCGAGACGGGTGAGGGGCTTGCCGCGGCCTAAATGCAAAAGACCCGCCGGCTATGTCGGCGGGTCTCGAATCACGAGAGATACTGGCGCAGGCGCGCCGTGTGATTATCAGTGTGGTCTGGGACCAAGATCTGCCACTTGTCGGCTTGATCACTAGCCGCCGGCTGACCGCGTTGCTCTTGCCACTTCGCGTTGTTGCCAGTGCTGGGAACAATTTTGCCGGCGGAGTATGAGGGAGTTGCAGGGCCGCCCGGCGGCAGCGCCGAGACCGACTGCGCCAGCGCAACCGCCGCGGTGCCGGCCAATACCCCTAGACTCAGAACGGTCGATTTTAGCAAGCTGGACATAGCGGCGTCCTCCAGATCCTGGTTTGATACAGTAAGAGGTTGCCCGAACTCGTCCCTGCACGCGAATGATAATTGTGCATCGCACTCATGCAGCCATTGCATTTTCAAATCTGAGCCAGTCCCGCCGTCTCGTGGCGGGGTACTCGCGGGTGATGGGGGCGGACGAGGAAGGCACGCTCGAACGCCACAAAGCGCTGCATTGGGCGGTGGACAATGCAGTGTCGGATCTATAAGCTGGCCTGTATACTAGCTTGCGAGGCCCTATGCGTGAGATCGGAGCATTCGAGGCGAAGAACCGGCTCGGCGCCCTGTTGGATCAGGTGGAGCGTGGCGAGGAGATCGTCATTACCCGGCGCGGCAAGCCGGTCGCAAAGCTGGTGCCGGCGGGGCCGGACTTCGATCGGGCAAAGGCTCGGCGTGCCGTCGCCGGGCTGCTCGAGGCGAGCCGTGGCGTCACTCTTGGTTGCCTCAAGATCAAGGATCTGATCAGCGAAGGGCGGTCGTGAGCTTTGTCCTGGACAACTCGGTAGCGCTGACATGGTGCTTCGAAGACGAGCGGACGCCGGCAACAACGGCGCTGCTCGAGCGTGTGGGAGAGGCGGGCGCCCTGGCACCCGGGCTTTGGCCGCTGGAAGCGCTGAACGGGCTCCTGGTCGCCGAGCGCCGCGGTCGCCTCGACGCGTCGCGGCGACAGCGTCTGGCTGGATTTCTGCACGCTCTGCCGATCAGCCTCGATGCCGAAACCGCGAGCCAGGCATGGACGACGACAGCGGGCCTCGCGGAACGCTTTGCTCTGTCCGCTTATGACGCCGCTTACCTGGAGCTCGCGCAGCGTCACCGCCTGCCGCTCGCCACGCTCGACCGGGATTTGCGAGCCGCCGCCACCGCTTTGGGCCTCACGGTTCTCGGCAGTTGAAAGCGCTGGGGCAATCCGGAGCAGAAGAGGGTAATAGCGGGGATTTTCGGTTAATCTCAGCTCGTCAATCAAGCGCCAGGCCAAGATGACCGCCAGCCGCC
>VAZT01000142.1 GCA_005884825.1 Alphaproteobacteria bacterium | reverse complement strand
GCGAATTGTCCCGCCGCGGCGCGGCCGGCCAGTCAATTTCGGCCTGCCCGCGGTGCGCGGCACCGCCGATCTGGCGGCCACGATGGCCGCGATCACGACTGCGGCAGGGCAGGGCATGATCACTCCCGGCGAGGCCGCGGAATTGGCGCGCGTGGTCGAGATTTTCATCCGGGCGGTCGAGACCAGCGATTTCGAGAGGCGGCTGCGAGAGCTGGAGGAGGCTTATGCGGCGCGTCCGTGACACGAGGCTGTCTCGCCTGGCGGCAGAGAGGACGCGGTTCGATTCGGCCACAGGCCTCGATTGCTGCATGCTGAAGGCGTGGAGCACGGTTTGTGGGATCGTCCGCGACCATATGGTGCAGGCGGGCATCGATCCGGCGTGCGTCGCCGCTCTGCAGCTGGGCGGGACAGTTAGCGAGATGGCCGACCCCGGCGAGGTGCTCGAAGGAGCTTGCGTCGCAGCAGAATTGACGGCCGGCGATCATGACGGGTTGGCAGGCATTTTCGCAGCGAGAATCGGAGAAACCGCGCGACGTTTCCGGGACGGACGCGAGCCCGATTTCGGCTCTGCCTCCCTGGCCGAGCTATTCGCCTGGTGTGTGGCGCGGAGAGAGTCTTGCGGCGGATGAGCATCTCGGGCAAACCGCCTTCTCCCGATTGACGGGCGGCGGACCGATGCAGCGAGGGCTGAATGACCGATTGGATTTTGCGCGGCGGCGAGGTGATCGACGGCAGCGGGCGGCCGCGCCGGCGCGCCGATGTGGCGATCGCCGGGGATCGCATAGCCGAGATCGGATCGGTCGGCAGGGCCGAGGGCGCGCGCGAGGTGGACGTCAGCGGCAAGATCGTCGCGCCCGGCTTTATCGACGTGCACACCCATGACGATCGCGCGCTCTTTGCCACCCCGGAAATGGCGGCCAAAGCCAGCCAGGGCGTCACGACGGTGGTGACCGGCAATTGCGGGATCAGCCTCGCGCCGCTGCTGCTCGATGAGGCCCCGCCGCCGCCTCTCGATCTGATCGGCGACAGCGCCGATTACCGTTACGGGCGTTTCGCCGACTACTTCGCCGCTTTCGACCGATCGCCGTCGGCGCTCAGCGCAGCCTGCCTCGTCGGCCATTCGACGTTGCGGGTCGGAGCGATGAACGCGCTCGAGCGGCCGGCCAATGACACGGAGCTGGCCCAGATGTGCGAGCGGCTGCAGGAAGCCCTCGATGCCGGAGCGGTCGGATTGTCGAGCGGCCTCGCCTACGCGCCTGCGGCACGGGCGCCGCCCGCCGAGATCGAGACTCTGGCCCGCTTATTGCGCCCCGCCCGGGCGCTCTACACGACGCACATGCGCAACGAGGGCGGTGCCGTTCTCGACAGCCTCGACGAGAGCTTCGCCGCCGGGCGCGCGGCCGGCGTTCCAGTGGTGATCTCGCATCATAAGACGATCGGACGCGAAAATTTCGGACGCACCGCCGAGACCTTGCCGGTGATCGCCGAAGCGATTGCTCATCAGGAAGTCGGGCTCGACGCTTACCCGTACATCGCCTCCTCGACCGTGCTCAATGCGGCGCAGGCCGAAAGGGCGCTAAAGGTGCTCGTCACCTGGTCGAAAAGCGCGCCCGAACAGGCCGGCCGCGAGCTTTCGGCCATTGCCGCAGATTGGGGGGTCAGCGAGAAGGAGGCCGTCGATCGGCTGCAACCGGCGGGGGCGGTGTATTGGACGATGGACGAGGCCGATGTGCAGCGGGTGCTGCGCTTCGAGCACACGATGATCGGCTCCGACGGTTTGCCGCACGACTCGCACCCGCACCCCCGATTGTGGGGCGCCTTCCCGCGCGTCCTTGGCCATTACTGCCGCGACCTCGGCCTCTTTTCCCTCGAAGAAGCGGTGCGGCGGATGACGGGTCTCTCCGCCACCCGGTTCGGCCTTACGGGTCGAGGCATCCTAACGGTCGGAGCCTATGCCGACGTCACCGTCTTCGACCCGGCACACGTTGCCGATCGCGCGACCTTCGAAGCTCCGATGACCCCCGCCGCCGGCATCGAGCACGTCTTCGTCAACGGCCGCCCGGTGTGGGCCGAAGGCAAGCCCACCGGCGAACGCCCGGGCCGCGCGCTGCGCCGCCAGCAGATGCAGGCAGAGGCTAGTAGCTGATCAGTTCAGGGAAACAGCCCCTCTCCGCCCCCAAGGGCGGAGAGGGAGAAGTCATGGAGAGCTCTCGGCTCAGGAACCGGTTCTCACCATCTCGGCGACGACGTTGCGCGCAACCTCGCGCAAGAGCCGGCGGTCTTCCTCCGGGGTAGCCGCGGGGGGAATGCCCGGCACCACCCGGTCATGCGCAAAAGTCGCGATCGCCGCGCCATTCACCATGCCCGGGTGCGGCGGGTCGAGGCCGTCTTGCACGGCGCGAATGCTGCGGCGAAGCATGTTTCGCATCATCGTCACACCCCGATCGGTCGAGGCGAGGTGTTCGAGACCGTGCCGGGAGATGCCGCCATGGATGCTGACTTGCGCATCGTAATCGCCGGGGACCCGCTGCCGGTCTTCGTAGGTCCGGCTCGCATCCTGCCCGAAGCCCGCACCCCGCCGTGGTTCCTGGCCCTCGGGTGTGCGGTAGAATCCGATCTGCATCGTGTGGGTGTCGTCGAGGGGAACCGCCCATGTCGTGGCCGCCGGGCGGTTGATCGCTGTGCGCTTGGCCATCGGGTCGGCGTTCGGCGGAAATTGGTGAATGTTTGGGGGGATGAAATCGGCGACCCGAACCCAGACACGGTCGCCTTGCCGGCGGGTGTCGATGTAGACCATGCCGGCCGGGGTCTCCATCCAGTCCCATTCGCCGAGCGCGCCGAGATCCTCGGTAAACCCCTGGCTGCCAGGAAGCGTATGGAGAAAGGCCAGATGCGCCGGGTCCATGCTGTTTTCCTTGACCTGCAGCCAATTGCACTCCCACAGGGTGGGGACGCGGGCGACCATCCGGTAGCCGGGCAGGTCATAGGTATCGAGGATTGGGAAATCGGGCTCCTTGTCGGGCGGGCCCATGTAAGCGAAGACCAGACCCTGGTATTCGCGTACCGGATAGGCTCCGTGGAAGAGCCGGTCCTTCAATGTGCTGTCGGCCGGCTCTCCCGGGGTCTCGAGGATCGTGCCGTCGACATCGAACAGCCAGCCGTGATAGCAGCAGCGGATGCCTTTATCGGAGATCAGGCCGAATTCGAGCGAAGTGCCGCGATGCGGACAATGCAGCTCGAGGAGGCCGACGGCGCCGCTGCGGTCGCGGAAGGCGACGAGATCCTCGCCCATAATGCGCAGGCGCCGCGGCAGGTCGCGCAATTCCTCGGACAGAATGACCGGCTGCCAGAAGCGCCGCAGATATTCGCCGCAAGGGGTGCCAGGCCCGACCCGGGTGAGCTCTTTGTCATCCGCCGGCCGCTCGCGACGGTGGTACGCGCCATAGGTTGTGCTGAGAAACGGTGCTCTCTCTGCCATTGCATCCTCCTCGGCGCCACAGATCGGCGTAGTTTTACCAGCGACGGATCCGCCCGGGCAACGCCAGCGCTGTGCCGGCGTTCAGCGCGCAAGGTCGCTGGCGAGCGAAAAAGCCGAATTCCGGCCGACCTGGCCGCGGTAGATCTGCAGGTTTTCGAGGACGCGCTGAACATAGTTTCGCGTCTCGTTGATCGGGATCATCTCGATCCAGTCCACCATGTCGATGTTGCCGCCGCGGGGATCGCCATAATCGTGAATCCACTGACGCACCCGGCCCGGGCCGGCGTTGTAGGAGGCGATCGCCAGCGCATAAGAGCCGCCGAAATCGTCGATCAAGGTTTCGAGATAAGCGCGCCCGATCAGCACGTTATAAATCCCGTCCGCGGTCAGCCGGTCGGCCGAAAACGGCAGCTGCATCTTGTTGGCGATAAAGCTCGCGGTTGCCGGCATCAGCTGCATCAATCCGCGCGCGCCCACTCGGCTGACAGCGTCGCGCTCGAACGCGCTTTCCTGCCGCATTATCGCGTACAGCAACGAATGCTCGGCCGTGCCGCCATCCGGTATCGTCGTGACCGGGTAACCGTGGATCATCAGCGGGGTTCCGGCTTCGATCGCTCGCTTGGCTACCGCGATCGCGAGATCGATGCGCCCGTTGGTCTCGGCGAGGTTCGCGAGCATCGCGAACCTCGCCGGGGTCTTGGCATTGTCGGCCAGGTGAATCAGAAAAGCCTTGGCGTGCGCCGCGTCGCCAAGCTCGAAAAACATCCGGGCGGCGCGAACTACTTCGTCACCGTCGAACCGGGCCCGCTCAGAACCGTCCGGTACGGGCTCGGGCATCGGCCTTGGTGGCGCATCGTGCCCGAGCTGATGCGCTGCGAGCTGACCGTAGAAGGTGGCCATGTGATCGGCCCCGGCGGCGTACCATTTCGCCGCGAGTTCGGATTTGCCTTGTGCATCGGCGGCGCGTCCTCCCCAATAACCGGCTCGCGCCTTTGCATACGGGGTATCAACCCGCGTCAGGATGCGCGAGAAATGTTCGAAGGCCAGCGCCGGCTTCTTCACGTAGCGCAGCGCGATATAGCCCAAGAGGAACTGGGCTTCGGAGAATGCGTTTCCTTCGATCAGGCCATGCTGCTCGACCAGGCGATAGGCGAGTTCGGCGTTGCCGGCGGCGAGCACGCGTCGGGCAATTGCTTGGCGTTCCGCCCACCAGGCTGCCGGACGGACGAGATCGTTGGGCTGAGCGAGCAGAATTTGGACCGCGGCATCGGTCATGTCCTTTTTGCGGCGCCAGCGCAGCTGCTCGAAAATAAGCCCTGGATCGGAGCGCAGCCGAGCAGGGACGCGGCCGACCAACGCCTCGGCATTGGCGGATTGCGCGGCGAGCGCCAAGCGAGCCTCCGCCACCGGGCGGTACTCGGAGTGCACCAGTCCCAGCATGCGGTGCGCCGCTTCGCTTTGACCGTCCCAGAGCAGCCGGTCGATCCGCTGTACATGGTCCTCAAGCCGCAGCGAAGCGGAATGGCGGGCGAGAAAATTCCTCTCGTCGAGAGGACCGAAATCGGCCGCGATCCAGAGTGCCCGAAGAGACGCCGTGCTGCCTTCGAGATCGCCCGAATTCATCATTATCTCCGCTTCGCGGAGTTTGCCGGTCGGGCTTACCGGCGGATGGCGTTTGAACCAATCGGCGGCGACCGCGTCCGATTCGCCGGCCAGGGCCTCCTCGGCATGTTTGCGCAGGGCCTTCTGCGCCGGCCAATCCGGGTTCTGTTCGACGAAATCAGAGATGTCGGGAAACCGGCCGGGAGCGCCCGGTCGCGCATAGTCTAGCCAATGCAACATCTTCACCGGCAGCGGGTCGGTGATCGTCGACGCACCGGCGTAAGCGCGGGTCCAGTCGCCGCTCTGTGCGGCCGCAAGCGCCGCGCGCATCGCATCCAGATTGGCGGCCGGTGATGAATCGGCGGCTGATGCCGGAACGCCCAATGTTAAGATGATTAAAACAATCGACAGGGTTCCGCAGACGATCGGCGGCAAGCTCGGCGGCTCCTTGGGTGAATCAAAGATGAGGCAAAGTTCTCTTACTGTTTTTCTGGCACCTGGGCAAGACCGACGCCAAACGCGCCCCGAGCGCGTGTGCACCGGGTCATTCCGGCGCTGTTGAAGCCGATGGCCGCGAGGACTATCGTAAATTGGCAATGCAATCCCGGAGGAAACGATGTTCAAGGGATCGCTCGTCGCGCTGATCACGCCGTTTCGCGATCACGAGCTGGACGAGGGGGCATTTCAAGAGCATGTCGCCTGGCAAATCGACCAGGGAACCCACGGGTTGGTCCCGTGCGGCACGACCGGCGAGTCGCCGGCCCTCGCCGATGACGAGCAAAAACGGCTGGTAACCTTATGCGTCGAGGTCGCCAAAAGTAAGCGCGTCCCGGTGATTGCCGGAACCGGCACAAACTCGACCGAGCATACGGCCGCGCTGACCCGGCAGGCCAAGGAGGCGGGTGCCGATGCGGCGCTGATTGTCTGCCCCTACTACAACAAACCGACGCAGGAAGGCCTTTATCAGCATTTCAAGGCGATCCACGACAGTGTCGATCTGCCGATTATCATTTACAACATTCCGGGCCGCTCCGCGGTCGACATGACGAACGCGACCATGGCGCGCCTCGCCAAATTGCCGAACATCGTCGGCGTAAAGGATGCGACGAACGACCTCGCCCGACCGTTGCGCATGCGGGTCGATATCGGTGCGGGCTTCTGCCTGCTGTCGGGAGAGGACGCCACCGCCGTCGCGTATCTTGCCCAAGGCGGCGACGGTTGTATCTCGGTGACAGCAAATGTCGCACCGCGGCTTTGCTCGGAATTGCATGAGGCGTGGCAGCGCGGCGATTTCGCTTCTGTGCGTGAAATCAATCAGCGCCTGATCCCGCTGCACGATGCGCTGTTCGCCGAAACCAGCCCGGCGCCGGTCAAATATGCGGCGTCTGTGCTCGGACGCTGCACGCCTGACGTGCGGCAGCCGTTATGGACAATCCTGCCGGAGACACAGGAGAAGGTGCAGCGGGCGATGCGGAGCGCCGGCCTTCTCAGCTGATGCGCGCCGCCGACCGACATGTCGCCCAAAATCGGCGAGCACGCCACGATTACTTGATCGAGGACACGTTGGAGGCGGGGGTCGTCTTGCAGGGCACCGAGGTGAAGGTGTTGCGCCAGGGGCAGGCCAGCATCGCTGAGGCTTATGCGGACGAGAACGCAGGCGAGCTTTACTTGGTCAACGCAAACATCCCGGAATATTCGGCCTCCGCCCACTTCAATCATCAACCGCGGCGGCCGCGAAAGCTGTTATTGCACCGCAAGCAAATGAACCGGTTGCTGGGCGCGATCCGGCGAGACGGCATCACGGTCGTACCGCTTTGGCCCGCATCCTACGCGAGCGAAACACCTAAGGCCGGATCGCCAAATCCAGCCCGGCACCGGGATAGGCTATTCCGCCTTGCGGCGGATCGAGGTCGCCGCGCAGTGTGGCGAAGATCGCTTCGAACATTGCGGGGCTGAGCTTGCCCGTATTGGTATTGAGTCGAGAGCAATGATAACTGTCGGCAAGCGTCAGCCCGCGAGCTAGGCGATGCAGTCGGCCGTGCTCGAAAGGGAATAATGCGCGGCGAAAGCCGAGCGCGGTGAGCACCGCGTGATGGGCAATCGCGCCGAGTGCCAGGATCGCACGAAGCCGAGGCATATCATTGATTTCGGCGAACAAAAACCGACGGCAGTTCGCGATCTCGCTCGGTTCGGGCTTGTTTTGGGGCGGGACACAGCGAACCGCATTGGTGATGCGCACCCGCCGGAGCGCAAGACCGTCGTCCGGCCGGGCGTCATAATCACCCTCGGCGAACCCGTACTTGCGCAACGTCGCATAGAGCAGCCCGCCGGCGTAATCGCCGGTAAACGGACGCCCCGTCCGGTTCGCGCCGCGCAAGCCCGGCGCGAGGCCCACGATCAGCAATTCGGCTTGGGCATCGCCGAAGGGCGGCACCGGCCCATTGAACCATTCCGGGTGGGCTCTCTCCTGAGCCTCCCGAAACGCCGCAAGGCGCGGGCAGAGGGAACAGTACCGGGGCGGCTGAGCTGCCGGGTTACAAACGGTCAAGCCTCGTCCACCGGTTCGGCACGGGCGCGGTTAATATCCTCCCGAATTTGATGGTTGCGCATCAGGCTCGGTGCAAGATCCTGAAGTTCGATGAAATTGTCCGCTTGGCGGCGCAGATCGTCGGAAACCATCGGCGGCGACGAGCGGATTGTTGAAACGACCGACACGCGGACGCCCTTACGCTGCACGGCTTCCACTAGCCTGCGAAAATCCCCGTCACCCGAGAACAGGATGGCGTGATCGATATACGAAGCCATTTCGAGCATATCGATTGCCAGCTCGATATCCATATTACCCTTGATCCGCCGCCGCCCCATTGCGTCAGTGAACTCCTTCGTCGGCTTGGTGACCATTGCATAACCGTTGTAGTCTAGCCAATCAACAAGCGGTCTGATCGGCGAGTACTCTTGGTCTTCTACCAAGGCAGTGTAATAGAATGCCCGAATCAGCCGTCCCTTCGTGCTAAATAATTCGAGTAACCGTCTATAGTCTATGTCGAACGCGAGACCCCGAGCGGCTGAATAGAGGTTAGCCCCGTCGATGAAAATGGCGAGGCGCTCTTCCGGATAGAAAATCATCTGACTAAATGCTCCTTCACATCGATAATGTAGCAGAAGTGTCTTACACTGCGCATTCCGGGTCAAGCGGCGGCCATGCGGAGGATTCGGATGGTTCTGATCGGGATCGGCGGGAACCTGGAAAGCGCTCGGTTTGGTCCGCCACGCGACACGCTGTCCGCCGCGCTGGCGGCTCTGACGGCGGAGCGCATCAGAATCCTGACGCGTTCCGGATGGTATCGTACGGAGCCCGTGCCTCAATCAGACCAACCCTGGTTTGTCAACGCCGTCGTCTCCTTGGCGACGGAACTCTCAGCGAAGGACCTGCTCACAGTGCTGCAGACCACGGAGCGGCATTTTGGCCGGATTCGCGGAGAACCCAACGGACCGCGCATTCTCGACCTCGACATTCTCGACTATCAGGGCGAGGTGATGAACGCCACGTCGCTCGTCCTGCCTCACCCGAGACTGCACGAACGTCGGTTCGTTTTGATGCCGATCGCCGAGATCGCGCCGGACTGGCGCCACCCGATTTTGGGGCTCACCGCGGCGCAATTGCTGGCCCGGCTGTCCTCCGAACAGCAGATCGAGCGCCTCTCGTGCTGACCGAAGCTGGTTCCGTCGATTGTGCCTCCCCGACACGCCAGATATAAACGCGTGACACGAACGGGATAGTTGATGACTGTATTCGAAGTTGCCCGCTCTCATATGATCGAGAGCCAGCTCCGACCCAACAAAGTTACTGACGATCGGGTCCTCAACGCCTTTGCCAGCATAAGGCGCGAGCTTTTTGTACCCGCGCACCTTCGCTCTGTTGCCTACATCGATGAGGATTTGCCGCTCGGCGGTGGGCGTTATCTGATGGAGCCGATGGTCGCCGCCCGGCTGCTGCAGGCGGCGGAAATTGCCCGCACCGAAGCCGCGCTGATCGTCGGTGCCGGAACGGGATACGAAGCGGCTCTGACCGCGTTGCTCGCTCGGAGTGTCCTCGCTCTCGAAGAGGATCCCGAACTGGCCCGGCGTGCACGCGCTGCTCTCGTCGAGCACGCTATCGCGTCGGTCAGTGTCGTCGAAGGTCCATTGCACGAGGGGTATCGGCCGCGTACTCCTTACGATGTAATCCTGTTCGGCGGCGCGGTCGCCGAGGTGTCGCCCGAGCTCGCGGCTCAACTCGCGGACGGGGGTAGGCTTCTTGCCGTCGTCAAGGCGGGCAGCGCGAGCGGCCGTGCGATCCTGACGACACGCACTGGCGGAGTGCTTGCGCGGCGCGTTATATTTGATGCCGCAACCCCCTTGCTGCCGGGCTTCGCACCGAAGCCCGCTTTCGAGTTTTGCTGAGGCCCTGATGTCCGGAGCCGAGCCAATCCCCGAAATCCGGCCCGCTGGTCTTACCGGCCTTCGGCGGCGCTCAGGTGCCGGCTCGTCGTGGCGGATCGTTAGTCTTGCGGCGCTTGCCGGGCTCGCTGCGACCTTTGCCGCGAGTTCGGCGCACGCGCAAACGCTGACCGACGCCTTGGCCGAGGCATATAACACAAATCCACAACTCCTCGCGCAACGCGCCTTGTTGCGGGCGACCGACGAGCAAGTCCCGCAAGCTTTGTCGTTTTGGCGGCCGCAGGTCACCTTCACTGGCCAAATCGGGCTAGCGACGGCCTCGTTAGAGGCGCAGCCGGGCGCCGCGGCGCAGGCGGCCGGCATAACGAGATCCGTGACCCACGCGATCACCAGACCTGACGTGATTCAGTTTCAGGCGACGCAGCCGATTTACCGCGGCGGTCGGACCGTGGCGCAGACCCGCCAGGCAATCAACACCGTGGAATCTACTCGGGCGCAGACACTCGCGGTCGAGACCACGGTTTTCCAGGCGGTTGCGATGGCCTATCTCGACGTCGTGCGCGATCAGGCACTAGTCGAGGTCGACCGCAACAACGTCGAGGTCCTGCGCAAGCAGCTCGAAGCGACCCAGGACCGTTTCCGTGTAGGCGAGGTTACTCGCACCGACGTGGCACAGGCCGAGGCCGCCCTTGCGCAAGCTCAGGGGACCCTTGTTACCCAGCAAGGTACGTTAGAGATAAGTCGAGCCGAGTATGTTCGTGCGGTCGGGCACCCACCGGGAAGGCTGATGTTGCCGCGCGAGCGTCCGGCGCTGCCGGCCACGCGCGAAGAGGCCCTAAGCCTTGCCGCGAATAATAACTTCAATGTGATCTCGGCAACCTTCGCCGAACTTGCCGCCCGCGACAACATCGATGTCGTACGCGGCCAATTGCTGCCGCAAGTCTCAGTTATCGGCACTCTCGCCCGCACCTATGATCAGTCGGTCAATTTTAAAGGCACGCTGACCAACTCGGCGCAAGTCACCGCGCAACTGACGATGCCGCTCTACGAGGGAGGCGCCATTTATTCGCAGACGCGGCAGGCCGAGCAGACGGTCGGGCAACGGCGCAGCCAGGTCGATGACGCGCGCCGGGCGGCGGTTCAGACGGCGACGCAGTTCTGGTCGACTTTGCAAGCGGCGCGGGCCAGCATTTCTTCCTTTGCGGCGGCTGTGCGAGCGGCTCAGATCGCGCTCGAAGGGACCCAGCAAGAGGCGCTGGTCGGCACCCGCACCGTGCTGGACGTTCTGATCCAGAACCAGACGCTGCTGCAGACCCAGTCTCAGCTCGTTACCGCGCAGCACGATGCGGCTCTTGCGGAATTCAACTTGGCGTCGGCCGTCGGACGGCTGATCGCACCCGAGCTGAACCTCCCGGTCAAGCTCTTTGATATGGAGCAGCACTACAAGGAGGTGAAAGACAAATGGATCGGTTTCCGAGGCGGTCTTTCTGAGTAAGCCGCTGGGCAGGCCGGTTCCGCTGGCAAATCCTCGCCGTCTTACCTAGGTTAGAGGTGTTCCAAGCCTTTTTTGGTTTGCCTCCATGCCGGAAAACGCCAAATCGCCGTCAGAACCCTCTATGGAAGAAATAATCGCCTCGATCAGCCGCATCATTACGGACGAAAAGACGTCGCTCGAACCGGTCCGTCCAACTCCAGGAGAAAAGAGCGAGATCCTCGAACTGACTGAGGTCGTCGACGAAGACGGGTCGGTGCGGCGCGTCGCCCCCGAGGCGGGGAATTCAGATGGGCGGCCTACCCGATCCTCAGCCGGCGCCGATCCCGCGGCCGCGAATGCGACCGCAGGGAGCGGTCCCGGTGCGTTACCTCCCGAGGCCGAGGTTGAGCCGAGGCTCGAGCTCGGCCGCGAACGCATCTTGTCGTCCGCGACATCGGGAGCCGCTGCGGCCGCATTCGCCCAGCTCGGCGCCTTACCACGAGACCGGCGCCGAGAGGGCGAGCTTCCACTCGGAGGCGTCGACCGCACTCTCGAAGATATCGTGCGCGATCTGTTGCGACCGCTGCTGCAGACTTGGCTCGACGAAAATCTCCCCCGGTTGGTCGAGCGGCTGGTCCGAGAAGAGATCGCCCGCGTCGTTGGTGAGGCAGGGCTCCGCTGAACCACGATCGGCCCAGTCACCAGCAGCTGCCTTTTGCGGCCGGCTGTG
>VAZT01000751.1 GCA_005884825.1 Alphaproteobacteria bacterium | reverse complement strand
ACGTGTACGATCCCTTTGCTGGTCATCGCTCTTCTGGCTCTCCGAGACGCAGCAAGATAAGGTTTGAAAATATCCCAAATGCCGGAGAGGGCACCGTCAACTTAGCAGCCTCCGCTTGCGGAAGCGCACCGGGGTGGGTAGTCGGGTAGGATGATGACATCTGCCCGCGCCCGCTATGCCGGTTATCGGTTCCCCTCCGAGATCATCAGCCACGCCGTCTGGCTGTATTTTCGGTTCCCGCTCGGGCTGCGTATGGTTGAGGAGTTGCTGGCGGCTCGTGGCATCATCGTTAGCCACGAAACGGTGCGGCAATGGGCGCGCAAATTTGGCCAGCAGTTCGCTAACCGGATCCGTCGCCGGCTCCCGCGCACCGGCGATAAATGGCATCTGGACGAGGTTGTGCTTAAGATGGGGCGTGTGAAGCACTGGTTGTGGCGCGCCGTGGACCAGACTGGGATCGTGCTCGATGTTCTGGTGCAACGCCGACGCGACAAGCAAGCGGCCAAGCGGTTGTTACGGAAGCTGCTGAAGAAGCAAATGCGACCGCCACGCGTCATGATCACTGACAAGCTGGCCAGCTACGGCGCGGCCAAACGTGAGGTCATGCCCGGCATCGAGCATCGGCAGCACAAGGGGCTCAACAACAGAGCGGAAAACTCGCACCAACCGACGCGCCGCCGAGAGCGGCAGATGAAGCAGTTCAAATCGGCCGGCCAGGCGCAGCGGTTCCTCTCCGCCCACGATCAAATCAACAACCTCTTCCATCTCCGCCGCGATCATGTCACTGCCGCCGAACACAGAGCATCCAGGACCCAGAAATTCGAAATCTGGGCCGAAATCTGCAGTGTGAGTTGGTAATAGGTCTCAATCAATTGCCGGTCACCAAATTCAGCTGACCCGACGCCACAAGTTGACGGTGCCAGTAGGGGGCCGACTACCCGAAAAAGTGCCGCCTGAATTCCTCGAACCCGCCGTGGCATCCGTATCCGCGCGGCACTACTCCTCCGGCACCCCGGCTTTGCGCAGACCGGCGAAGTAGGTGGCTTCGTATAGGGCGCGGATTTTGGGGACCCCAAAATATCCGTTCGCTATCTGGGCAATGCTCACATAGCTGCCGGGGCCTCTGAGCCTCCGGGCTTCCACGAGTTCTGCGGCCGCACGTTCCCTCTCCCCTTTGAGGCCAAGGGCAGCGGCAAGGGCAATGTGATGAAACGGGACCGCTGGAGTGGCGATACAAGCTTTTTCGAGCCAATTGACCGCTTCGTCGATGCGCGATTGGAGCAAATGCACGACTCCAATCCGCGAGTACCAAATTCCAATTAAGGGGTCGCGTGGGCTAAGGTGGATGGCTTTCTCTTCAAGCGGGATCGTCTCTTCTATCAACCCTTGGGAAAGGATCTGGGCTTTGACAAAGTGCGCCATCGGGCTTCTCGGCCAGGCCGCCAGCGCTTCGCCAATCAGCGCTTCCGCACGATCAGTGTCGGCCTTGCTAGACGTGCTCGTCCCGTTGAGTACACGGCCGATCAGCTCGCCAGCCAACCGAATGCGCGCCTCGGAGGAGCTGGGGTCGATGGTAAGCGCCGCCTCGAACGCGCCAATCGCTTTGGTAGAAACAGCGGTGCCCGGAGGGTTCAGTTCCGCGGCCCGTCCGCGCAGGATGTAATCCAGCGCGTCAGGCCGTTCACTTGGCCGAGCGGCTTCTGCGGCAACCAGCGTAATGTTGAGCGCGCGCGCGATCCGCCGCGTGATATCGTTTTGTAGGGCGAACAGATCGCCCGTATCGCTGTCGAACCGCTCCGCCCAAAGGTGCGCGTCGGTAGTTGCGTCGATTAACTGTGCGTTGACGCGGACTTGATTGCCAGACCGACGGACACTCCCCTCGAGCACGTACCGCACGCCAAGCTCGCGGCCGATCTGCTTTGCGTCGATTGGCTTGTTTCGATAAGTGAACGCGGTGTTGCGCGAGATCACCAACATATGGGGGACCCGCGAGAGGTCGGTCGTCAAATCCTCAGTGATACCGTCAGCGAAAAATTGCTGATCTGCGTCGTTACTGAGATTGACGAAGGGCAGCACGACAATTGACAACCGAGGCGCGGTAAGGGGCTGGCCTATCTGTGTAGCAGCCGCCCCCGCCGGCGTTGCGGTAGGAGATGATCTTGTCATCGGCCACAGCCACCAAGCTGTGATCGCCACGACGACAGCGGCCACAATGGCGCCAATGCCGCAGGCTAGAACGCCCCGGCGACGCGACCCCACAATTGGCGCACCACTCACCGGCAACTCGGCGACCGCTTCGGGACGCAACGCATATACCTGCACGGATCGCACGATGTTCTTGACGCTCTGCTCGCCCTTATCCTCGAACGGGTAGGGGAGCTTGTCCCGGATCTGGTCACGCACCACCCGCGAGATGCAGATGCCGCCGGGCTCCGCCAACCCCTCCAGCCGCGCGGCTACATTGACGCCATCGCCGAAGATGTCATGCTCCTCAACGATCACGTCGCCAAGGTTCACTCCGATGCGGAATGTGATGCGTTTGTCCTCGGGCGTTTCGGCATTGCGCTCGGCCATCCCGCGCTGGATCTCCACGGCGCAGCGCACCGCATCAACGACGCTTGGGAATTCAGCGAGCAAGCCGTCGCCGGTATTCTTTACCGTATGGCCGCGGTGCTCCTTGATCTTTGGCTCAATGAGCTGCGCCAGATGGACTTTCAGCCGCGCGTGTGTCCCCTCCTCATCTGCTCCCATTAGACGCGAGTAGCCTGCCACGTCGGCGGCGAGGATCGCGATGAGGCGGCGGATAGGGGGCATTTCTGGCCCGGCGGTCGCTTTTGCTTAACCAAGTCTAACGCGAAAACGCGCGGAAGCCATAGCGGCACGATCAAGTTGCCCTGCGGTTCCGGCACTCGTCATGCGGGAAAGCCTGAGCCCCCCCGTCAACTCTCTGCCTTGACCTTAACCTGCAGAGGAAATATCGCAACCACCACGAAACTGGCTGGCGCGATCTCCTAAAGCGGGAATATCCCGCAGTAGGGCGTCGGCCGCGCGATGAGCCGTTCGCGCGTTGACTATATGCCGATCTCGGTCGGCCAGTTTGTTCCTGACTCACCGCTGGAGGGAAATGGTTTCAAACTTCCGGTTCCGCGCCAAATAGCCAACGGCTTCTTCCGAGATGGGTCCATCGACCGTATGCGCGGCAGTGTCACCCGAGCAGCTGCGACCCCGCCTTCCCTCGGCACGGAGGCCGGACGAGCTCGGGTTCGGGCTCGGTGTAGCGGGTGAGCACCAGCTCGCGGCCATCAGTCGTCGGCAGATGCACGTCGATCATCTGCATCGCGGCAAACTTCTCCACGCTGCGCGGCGTCAGTCCCGGCGCCAGCGCGTGCAGCCGCCGCGCCAGCGTGACGTGCAGGCAA
>VAZT01000747.1 GCA_005884825.1 Alphaproteobacteria bacterium | reverse complement strand
GTAGCGCGGTCCATCGGGCATTTCGGTCACGACTCCGGAATCGGTGAGCCAGCGGTCAATAGATCCTGTCCAGCGTCTCATAGCGAAGCGACTCACCGCTCTCCACCCACCTGAGCCGACCCAGCTGCGGACGGTCAATGACCGCAGTGGGGCAGGAAGAGCCGTTCCCGGCATGGCTGAGTAGCAGCGAAGCCGCGGTTATCTCGCGACGCCATAATCCATCCGGTACCGCGGGCCGCTGCCGGATGGTATAAACCGCATCCGGTCGACGAGGAGGTCCCCCGCATGAAGAACGGCATGGTTATTATCGACGCCGACGGGCACGCCGTCGATTACGAGCCGGTGTATCGCGAAAGATTGCCGGAGCAATACCGGAACCGGGCGACGATCTACCCGGCCGACAATTTCGACCGCACGCAAAACGGCAAGCTGGCGGCGAAGCGGCCGCCGTCGCCGGCGCAGAACCTCGCCGACAACGCGCAGGAGGGGATCGACCTGCAGGTCGTCTATCCGACCGGCGGATTGATGCTGACGCGGGTGCGCGAGCGCGATTATGCGATCGCGTTGTGCCGGGCCTATAACGACTGGCTCTACGATTGGTGCGCGATCGACCGCAAGCGGCTGAAAGCGGTGGCCCTCGTGCCGTTGCATGTCGACACCCGGGCCGCGATAGACGAAATGGAGCGGGCCGTCTCGAAGCTCGGCAATGTCGGCGTGATGGTCAATACCTATGACCGCAGCCGCAACATCGCGCACCGCGATTTCTGGCCGTTCTACGAGGAATGCGCTCGCCAGGGGGTGGCCGTCGCATTCCACGCCTCGGGCAGCGACACGCTCGATCCGCTGTGCCATTTCGAGAATTTCCTGCAGATCCACACATTGTCGCATGCGCCTGAGCAGCTGATCGCGTGCACGGCGGTCATCTACAGCGGGCTGTTGGAAAAGTATCAGGACCTGCGCGTCGCTTTCCTCGAAGCCGGGATCGGCTGGGTCCCGTTCTGGATGGAGCACATGGACGAGGAATGCGAATTCCGGCCGTTTGACGCGCCGCTCTTGAAGGCGAAGCCGTCGGAATACATGACTTGCGGCCGGGTCTTCGTGTCCTGCGAGCCGGAAGAGAAGACGTTGCGCTATGTGCCCGAGTTCTTCCCGGCCGACAATATCCTGTTCGCCTCGGATTATCCGCACTGGGACGGCCAATTCCCCGATGCGGTTTCGACCCTGGCCGATCGCACCGACATCGCCGACGGCCTCAAACGCAAGATCTTCTTCGACAACCCGCAGCGGTTTTATGGCATGACCGTCGACCCCGCCGCCTTCGGCGCGGGCCATTAGGGAGGGAAAACACGATGCCGAAAATTCCGGCGGAGCGGCTGAGCGAGATCGGGCGGGCGCTGTTTGTGGCGGCGGGCACCCCGCCCGAAGAGGCCGAGATCGTCGTGCGGCATGTGGTCAACGCCAACCTCGCCGGCCATGACTCGCACGGAGTCATCCAGATCCCAACCTATATAGAGCGCATCAAAGTCGGCCACATCGTGCCGGGCGCGCCCTGGAAAATCGTTCAGGAATCGCCGACCACCACGGTTGTCGACGGGCACTGGGGCTTCGGCTATGTCGTCAACGAGCGCGCCATGCGCCTGACGATCGAAAAGGCCGAGAAATCGAACGTCGCGGCGGCGACGGTGTTTGGCGCGAGGCGCGGCTCGGCACCAACCCGATCTCGATCGCGATGCCGTCCGATCTCGAGGGGCCGCTCTACCTCGACATGGCCACTTCGGCGGCGGCGGCCGGCAAGATCGCGCTGTCGGTCGCGCGCGGCACGCCGGTGCCGCCGGGCTGGATCATCGACCGCGACGGCAGGCCGACCACCGATCCGAGCCAGCTGCGCCAGGGCGGCGCGCTCCTCCCGGTCGGCGGCACCGAAGGCTATAAGGGCTATGGCTTATCGGTGATGGTCGAGATCCTCTGCGGCCTTTTGACCGGGCTCGGCTTTGGGGTCGAGCCGACCGGACGCCACAATGACGGCTGCTTCATGGCCGTTTTCAAGGTCGACGCCTTCCGGCCCCTCGCCGAGTTCAAGAAGAACATCGGCGAGTTCGTGCAATATCTGAAGGCGACAAAGCCGGCCGAGGGCAGCAGCGGCGTATACTATCCGGGCGAAATCGAGCACATGCGCGAGGAGGACCGCCGCGCCAACGGCATCGAGATCGAGGACGCCACCTGGTACAAGCTGCGCAGCCTGGCCGAAGACTATGGCCTCACGGATCAGCTGGAGCTCACCGAGCTCGAGTGAGCATTACGCGAGCAGCTCGGGCAGCGAGCGGATGATCCGATCGGGCCGGATCGGGCAGCCGGGAGGCAGCCCGACGGCATAGCCGTCGTACCAGATCGCGTAGATCCCGAGCCGCTGCGGGGCGACGATCTCCCATTCGAGATTGTCGCCGACCATCCAGGTCTCCTGCGGCCCGACGCCGAGTGCCCCCATCGCATGGGTGTAAGCGCGTTCTTCGGGCTTGCCGAAGCCGTGCTCGCCCTCGATCTGGATATGGTCGAACCGCTCTTCGAGGGCGAAGCGGATCACCTTGGCGCGTTGCGGCTCGGCGGCACCATTGGTGACCAGTGCCAGGCGCACACCCAGCTCTTTGAGGCGATCGAGCGTCTCGTGAGCGCCGGGAAACACGCGCAATTCGGCTTCGTGGAGCTCGTTGAAGCGATCGGCCATCGCGTCGCAAACCTCGCGCGGCGGCACCGGGCGCCCGGCGGCGCCGGCGAGCCCTGCGAACGCTTTTGACACAATATGGCGCCGAGCTTCGCCGATACGCGGGCGTCAGTCCTTGTGCCGCGCCGCGTCGGACCATAGATGCCGCGAGTAGGCCTGGATCGCGGCGACGACTTGGTCCGAGGGATGTGGGGCGAGCTGATCAATGAAAGCGGCAATGACCCGGCGCCACTGGTCCTCAGCCTGACCAAAGGCGGCAAGGATCGTGTCGTCCAGATCGAACAGAATGGCTGTCGGAAGCTTACTCAAAGCACGGCTTATACAATTGCCTGAGGAGCCTGCGGCACGGTCTTCCAGAACTCGCCGTCATGCCCGAAAAAGATGCGGGCGCCCGCCGCTTCGAGGCGCGCCAGCTTGTCGAGCGAGGCGAGCATCGCGTCACGGTCGTGGACGCGTTGCGGCAGCCGTCGCTCGCGCAATGTCCGACAAAAGTAGCAGGCATCGGCCGCGAGGACGACATCGCCCGAAGTGAGGCGCACCTTCAGCGACTGGTGTCCCGGGGTATGGCCATATGTCGGCAGGCAGACGAGCCTGCCGTCACCGAACAGATCGTGCTCACCATCGATCTGGACCACCTTGTGGCCGAGATCGAAATCGGCTCGGTTGAACCCGCGCAGTGCGGCCATGTCAGGGTCCATCCCTGCTTCCCACTCGCGTTTCTGAACGACCATCAGCGCGTTGGGAATGAGCGCGTTCCCGCCCACATGGTCGAAATGGAAATGCGAGTTGACGATGAGGTCGATCCGCCCAGGATCGCGGTCGATCGCCTCTAGCCTCGCGCTGATTTCCTCACCCGGCCGGTAGTGGAACGAGAAGAGCCCCATAACGCGGGCGCCGACCCGCCCCGCCGGATCGTGCTGGCAGTCGGGATGCATGCCCGTATCGAACAGCACGGTTCCCTTGGGGTGCTCGATCAGATAGGCCGGTATCG
>VAZT01000141.1 GCA_005884825.1 Alphaproteobacteria bacterium | reverse complement strand
GGGGCGATCGCGAGAGAGCGAAATCCGCTCTTGCAGAGTCGATACGATTAAAGCCAGCCATTAAATCATTGGCCCGGATGCGGGCCGAGAATCGTTGGCTGGCCGATCCGCGATATCAGGCGCTCCGGGTGAAGACATTGGACGTCGGATTACGACGGGCCGGCCTCCCCGATCAATGACCAGCAGCGGCGTTGTGATAAGCGATAATCACGTCTCGTTGTTTCTCATATTGGGCGAACTCCCGAAACAACGCCTCGCGCTGGTTTGAATCGAGATGGAGCGCTGCTTTCTCGGGACCGGGCGTTCGCTGGTATTTGGCGAACTCCCGGAATAGTGCCTCTCGCTGTTTCGGATCGAGAGGGACCTGCTCTTGCACGGCCGCTTTGTTGAGCTCGGGGTCCACACCCGCCTTTTTCAACCATTGCTCGGCAGCCGGAAAACGGGTCCATCCCGCGACTGAGGCGGTTATGTCGAACTCCCGCCATTTCGGCCGGCGCGCTTTTATTTCCTTGAGGTTGGCAAAGAAGGCTTGAACGAAGCGATCCACTCGCTGATGTCGTTCGGACTTTGTGGGCCAATTGTACGCGATCAGAACGGTTCCCACCGAGACCGTCTTGACCGGTGCGTCGTTCGACACAAGTTCCGAATAATCATCAGACGTCATCGTCGTCGCTGTGTAATTCGAGATCAGATGACCGCTGATCGGCAAAAAGTGCAGGTTTTCATCCGGCCTGATGTCTTGGAATAGTCGTGATGGTTTCGTCGCTACATAAACCAACGCGGAGATCTCTCCCCGCCTGAGCTTATCCAGCGCGAGCGGATGCGGGAAGTTCGTCACATCGGGCTCGACCCCGAGAGCACCGAAAACAGCCGTCGCAGTCGTATAGGTTCCGCTGTCGCGCAGCCCGAAGTTAACCTTTTTTCCTCTGAGATCTTCTATCGACTGGATATCTGGGCCAGTCAGCACATGAAGGTCTTGATCATAGAGCCTTGTCACGTATTGGAGGTAGTGCTCAACGCCCGGAAAAGGCGGGATGCGCCTGATCTCGTCGAGAACGTCGGTTTGCAAGATGGCAAAATCGACGCCGCGAGCGAACATCACATCCTTAGCATTCTGCAGTGCCCCAGCCCCGGCGATCGGCAGAAGCCGCAAGTGTGTCTGTCCGCTGGCGACAGCGAGCGCCAAATCGACGGTGTAGTCGGTACCTTCGGATACAATACCGAGGAGTCCGAGATTTATCTCGTCGCGCATGGTGTGACGTAATTGGAGTGCCGGATCGACCGAATGCAGCACCCGCTTCTTGTGTTTAGTCTGAGGCTGACCATCCCGCGATAGGTCGGTCTGAAATTGATCCTCCTGAGGGGGGTCGGACCAAACCGGAGCCGGAGCAAGCAAACCGCAGAATGCCACTAAGATCGCTCGGTTTACCCTTACGTATCTACCCACTCCCGAGCTCCCATGATTATTCCTCTGATGCTTCAACAACAAAGAAATCACGAAAAAGTTTCGGGCCGGTCTTAGTGCTACTGTAACTGTCGGCAATCAATCGAAAAACATCGTTAATATAGGAGGGCCGCTTCCCACCTGCTACCGAAGGCATTGCTTTCACAACGCTCTTGAGGTCACAAATTCGGCAGGCCGGTCCTGATTTTGAATACCACCCGCTATTCGATTCGGATTGGCCCAGATGCGGAGCACCTCACGAGGTCGGCCGCCGCCGCTTAGTTCGCACGCAACCCATACCGGCGGGAGCGGCAGAAAACATTTGTGACAGAGCGCGCAACATAGTAGCGGCCGCAGGTGGCGGGCTGAGGATCCTGGCGAACGGTCCGTTCAGAAGGCTTGGCCCCAGCGACCCCGCCGCGCCCCCGGCCCAGGATGACCGGGGCGAGCGGCTCAGTATTCAGGACAACTCTGCGCATCCGGACGACGACCTTGATCGCGTCGTCGACCCGGTCTCGAGCATAGCGGATGGCGGTCGGCACTTCGGCGAGCGGGAAGGTGTGGGTGTGGATCATCTTCGCGTCGAAGCGCTTCTGCGCCATCAGAGCCGCGGCGCGGTGTGTGGCGCTCTTGCCCTCGCCGCGGATGCCGAACACGTAGATGTTGTTGCGCACGAGATGGGCGAGATCGACGGGCACCGGCTCGGCCGGGAAGGCCGCGAGACATATGCGGCCGCCCCGGTTGACCATCCTCGCCGCCTCGTTCAGCGCATTGGGAGCGCCCGAGCACTCGAGCACGTATTGCACGCCCTTGCCGCGTGTGATCCGCTGCACGGCCTCGACCGGGTCCTCTTTGTTGACGTTGACCACCTCGTCCGCGCCGAGCTTCTTGCCCATCTCGAGACGCCGGTCGCGGGTGCCGGTCAGGATCACCGGCTGGGCGCCCAGCGCCTTGGCGACCCCGACGCCCATCAAGCCGATCGGCCCCGGGCCGGTGACGACGACACCCTCTCCGGCAATGATCCCGCCCATCACATCGAGCCCGTACATCGCCGTACCGGAGGTGACGATCAAAGTCGCCTCCTCGTCGCTCATATCGTCCGGGACGTGAACCATCGTGTTGACGTTGTTGACGGCGTATTCGGCGAAGCCGCCATCGGTGCTGAAGCCGTTGGCGCGGTGCCCCTTGGCGCGATAGCCGTAATTGAGGCAAGAGGTGTACATGCCCTCGCGGCAGCGCGGGCACCGGCCGCATCCGGCATGGACTTCGACTGCGATGCGGTCACCGATCTCGAACTCGTCGACAGTGGGACCGAGCCGCACGATCGTGCCCATATATTCATGGCCCGGGGTGAAACCGCGGTTGAACGGCAGCTCGCCATCGACCATGGCCGGCACGCCGTGCTTGAGGATCTCGATGTCCGTCGCGCAGACCGCGATCGCATCGACGCGTACCAGCACCTCGGCCCGGCCGGGCTCGGGCACCGGCTTTTCGACAAGGCTCAGCTCCTCCGGGCCGCCGAGCACCCAGGCCTTCATCGTCTTCGGGATCCGGTACTCGTTGCTACGGTCGTGACTCATAAAAAAGCTCCGATACGAAGGACGCCCGGCCGGATCAATGTTCGAGCCAGACATCGGTCAGATCCTGGCCGATGAAATGGCTCGGGGTGATGCTCCAGCCCTTCAGTGCCGTCGAGGTTGCGACGATCCGGTTCCACCACAGGAGCGGAACCGTGTTGGCCTCGGTTAAGGCATGGCGCTCGAAATCGCGCACAATTTTCGCCCGCTGCCGCGGATCGCTGGTGACGGCCTGGCCGATATAGAGCGCGTCCAGAAAACGGTCGGTCGAATAGGAATAGTTGACCGGCGAGAGATCGTGTGACACGAACTTGGTCAGCTGGATTGTCGGATCATCGTAAAAATCTCCGGAGAAATCGAGCGCGACGTCGAACTCCCCGGCGTCGATCACCTTTTGCCATTCCCAGATATTGCGTCTGTCCTGAGCCGCGGTGACCCCGACCTGGCGCCAGCTCTCGGCCAACAGGTCGGCGCCGGCGTAATGCGGCATCGGGATATCGCGGACCATCACGGTCGGCTTCAGGTCGTGAACGCCAGCCTCGGCCAGAAGCCGTTTCGCTTCTTCCCGTGATGCCGCGATATCCCGCGAGAAACCGGGAATCGTCACCAGTTCGGCTTCCGGTGTCGCCATGCTCGAGCCGGGGCGCATGATCCCGCCGACATATTTGAGGAAGGTCGTGTTTTGCAGCTTTGCCGCCGCGCCCCAGCGGTCGATCGCGAGCGACAGCGCGCGCCGCACCCGCGGGTCATCGAACGGCGCCCGCTTGCTGTTGAAGACGACAAGAAGGGTCGACAGCCAAGGGCTCTCGCTGATGTCGATGCGCTCGCCCAGCGCCTCGACAAGCTCGTCGCGCTGAACAGGAGTGACACCGCGGAACTCGGCCGCGATATGCCCGGTCTTGTAGCCCGACATCACCGCAGGCCCGGTAATGAAGTCGGCGCGATAGCCGTCGAGGTAAGGTTTGCCGGCCTGAAAGTATCTGTCCCAGCGCACGCCGCGCCAGTATTGGCCCTTCACATGTTCGGCAAAGACAAATGGCCCGGTGCCCAGGATGTGGGTCTTCGGAAACTGAGGGTCCTCGGCGAGCTTGGCGGCGCTGTAGATGCAGTTCCATGGCGACGCGAAGTTCGCCAGCATCGCCGCCTCGGGCCATTGCAGGTGAAAGACGACCGTGCGGGGGTCGGGCGTGTCGACGCTCGCGATTGCCGCATAATCGACCTTGCGGGACGAGACAACCCCGGGTGGCGGGTGGACGATGCGCTCGTAGCTCGCCTTGACGTCCGCCGAGGTCAGCTTCGATCCGTCGTGAAATAAGACATTGGGCCGTAACTTGAAGGTATAAGTTAGGCGATCGGGTGATACATTCCAAGATTCCGCCAAGTCGCCCACGATCTGCGGATAGTTGGGCGCGTCGAACTTGAGCAGCGTCGAATAATGCGGTGCGATCGGATGCAGAAACGCGAAGGAAATATTGCCGTGGCAATCGTAATTGCCGGGTTCAACGAGAACGGCAAATTCCAATGTGCCGCCGCGCTTCACGGTAGAGTCTGCGGCCGACGCGCCACAAAGTGAGGCCGAAGCAGCAAATAGCGCAGCAGCCGACGCGATTGCCAGCCGGCGGGATATCGGCGCGTCCGAGCGGCCCGATGACGGTGAGGCGCAACGATCCATTTGCAAAAGCGGCGTCGGAAGCGGCAGCAGGTGCCGTCTACCGCACCTGCCCTTTTGCCCAGAGCTCGAATTGCCCGAACAGCTCGTTTTTTTGCTCCGGGGTCAGCGGCGCGCCGCCGGAGGCTTGTTGCCGCTCGTCGATGAAGCGCGAGAATATCGACCGGAGATCCTGAAGGTTCGGCGCGGCCGCCACTTGCGTATTCCTTTGCAGCCATTGCTCGGCAGGCGGGAACCGACGCCAGCCGGGGAGTTCCGCGGTGATGCTCACTTCATGCCATTTCGGGTGGTGCCCCGGATCGAGCAGCGACTGAAAGCCGGTGAAAAACGCTTCGACGAAATTGACCAGATTGCGGTAACGCTCGGTCCCTTGCTGCAGGTTGGCGGCGGCCAGCACGGCGCCCACCGCGACGGTGTCGACGGCCTGGTCTTGCGGCACTACACCCGGATAATCCGCGGCAGTGAGCCGGGTCGGGACGTAGCTCGCGGTCACGGCAGGGTTCAGCGGAATGGCAAGGAAGTGAAAGCCGTCAGAGGCATTCAGGCTGCGGAAGATCGGCGCCGGTTTACCGGCGACGAATGCCATGGCGGCGATCTCGCCCCGGCGCAGCTTGTCGAGCGCCACCTCCTGGTCGTCGTTTGTTGCCGCGGCCGGGATGTTTAAAAGCTCGAAGAGCCGAGCCGCCGTAATCGCCGTTCCGCCACCCCGCAGATCGACGTTGACCTTTTTATTTGCCAGGTCCGTTACCGATTTGATCTCTTGCCGTGCGAGGAGATGGAACTCCTCGTTGTAGAGCTTGGTGATATAGGTCGCCCAAGCCTCGATGCCGGGAAACAGGTTTTGCTGCCGCGCATAATCGAGCACGTCGGTCTGGAGGATCGCCATGTCGATGCCGCGGAGCAGCTTGAGATCGGTGATATTTTGCAGGGCCCCCTTGCCGATGACCGGCAAGACCCGCCGCGTCGCGCCATCGTCGATGACGTTCGCCAGGTCTTCGGCGATCCGCACCGAGATACCGGCAGCGCGGGCCGTCTCGAGCTCGACGACCCCTCGGTTCACGACACCGATTTCCGGAGGCGGCCCTGCGGTCTTCGGGAGCGCCGGCCGAGCGATCGGCAAGACCACCGTCAAAATGATTGCTGCGGTAATGGTCCAGCGATTCATCGAAAGCTACCTCCCCTGTCTTGTCTCGATGCTGTTCAGCCGACGTTTGGCGTCGGCCTCGCCGAGGTTGCGAGCACGGCTGTACCATGACCGGGCCTCCGCCGGATTGGCCTGCAGCTTGCCAATGCCGAGGCGGCCGAGAAATTCCGGATCGAAGGTCGCTCCGAGGCGCAGTGCTGCCCGCCCGTTACCGGCACCGGCTGCGCGCTCGTAAAACAGGCGTGCCGAAGAGACATCGCCGTTGCGCAGAAGAGCGTCGCCATGTTCCAGCAGCTCGGTTATTTCGGTGTTGGAGAGCCCGGGGGCAGGCAAAGCGAGGGCGGCTTCGACAGGTGAATTCGGTGCCGGCAGGGGCGCGTCCGCAGACGCCGCGGACGTGCCGATCGGCGCCTTGGAGATCACGATCCCGTCCAGGTGGGGCGCATCGTCCTTGCGCTCCATCGCGGGCGTCTGGGCGGGCGGCGGCAAAGCAACAGAACTCTGCGCCGGAATGTCGTTTTGACGGGCTGACGCCTGACCAAGGAATGTTTGCCGCACATCTTGGCCGAGGGGGGGCAGCGGGGACGTGACCGCCGGGCCGGCCAGGTTGGCCGAGTCGGAAATCGCCCCGGTTGGCACCAGCAGCGAAAAA
>VAZT01000140.1 GCA_005884825.1 Alphaproteobacteria bacterium | reverse complement strand
ATCAGGGTTGCTCCCGGTCGGCGCGCAACCGGCTTGGGGGTATGGCACGACGAAGGAGGCGTCGTCGCAGTCCTCACCGCACTTGGCCTGACTGTGCTGATCGGCATGGTCGGCCTCGCCGTCGACATCAGCATGTGGTACCGAACCGACCGTGCGTTGCAGAATGCAGCAGATGCTGCGGTGATCGCGGCGGCGTTGAACGGCTCGGGTTCGTATCAGTCCGAGGCCAAGGCTGTTGCGGCTCAATATGGGTTCGTCGACGGGGCGAGCGGCATAACTGTCACTGCACTCAATAACCAGACCTGCCCCGACGGGACCACAAGCTGTTATCAAGTTACGGTCGCTCAGGGCTCGGCGCCAACTTTCTTTTCCCAAATCCTTGGCAACGTTAGTCCCACTCTTTCAGGTGCAGCGATGGCGAGCGGTTCGCAAACCCATTCCTATTGTCTCCTCGCGCTCGGCGGCAGCGGCACCGATCCGGCGCTCCAAGGAAACGGTGTGCCGGCGGCCAATCTCGATAATTGCAGCATCATGTCGAACACGGGAATGACCTGTAACGGGCACAATACCGGCGCCACCAATGGCGACGCGCACAAGACAAATAACGGGTGCGGTTTTACTCAGAACAGCAATGTGCCTTCGGTCGCAGACCCCTTTGCTGGGAGGTCGAGCAACATTCCCGCGAACCCCTGCGCCACCTATCCGCAGGAGGATAAGCACGGAGGAGGCCTTTCGGGCAATAACGTATGGGGGGCGTCCGGCGTCACGACTACCATAACGCTGTCTGCCTCACCCACGATCGCCAACAAAGGGATCGTGTGCGGCGATTTGCAGCTAGCTGGAGACGTAACGCTGACGACCGCGTCGCCGGGTTCAGTTCTCGTCATCGAGAACGGCCAGCTCGACACAAACGGGCATACGCTGCTAACAGCGGCTGGCTCGGCGCTGACGATCATCTTCACGGGCACGGCCGGAGGTTACACCCACGCCCCGACCGGCGGCGGCACCCTCAATTTCAATGCCCCGACCTCGGGAACCTGGTCGGGGGTCGCGATCTATCAGGATCCGGCGCTTACCGCCGGAGTTAACATATCAGCCGCGGGTGCCTCGCCCACCTGGGACATCTCCGGGCTCGTCTATCTGCCGAATTCGAGCGTGCTCTTCAGCGGCGCCGTTAACAAGTCGAACAACGGCGCCTCCTGTTTCGCGATGGTGGTCGACAACATCACGATTAACGGCACTGGAGAGATCTTGAAAACGGGCGCCTGCGCTGCGGCCGGTCTCAATTTGCCCACTAACAACGTAGGCGTGATCGCGTTGGTGCAGTGACAGGCTTTATGAACATGTCCTGCAAATCCCGGGGGCGTTCTAGAAGCGTACGATCTCGCCCTAGAGGATCAATAAGAAAGCACGACGGCAACACGATGATCGAGTTTGCGTTGATCGCGCCGATCCTCGTCCTCTTGATCGTTAATATTTTGGATTTTACTATGATAATATGGGATCAGATGGAGACTGATTATTCGGCGCAGATGGGGGCGCAGGCGGCTTACAAGACCTGCTCGACGCGCACCTTGCCGGCAACACCAAATTGCCCGGGTCTCACGACAACCATTACCACTGCGATCCAATCGACAACCCTCGGCACTGGCGTGTCGCTGGCCGCCGGCTCTCCTTCCGAAACCTACTATTGCGTTTCCGGCACGACACTGCAATCCGTCGGAAGCTATTCCTCGCCACCCAGCCCGTTTGATTGCTCCGCGGCAGGAAATGCCGGCGTGACCCCGGGAGATTACATCGAGGTTGACGTCACTTACGCGTATAGCCCTATTTTTACCGGACTGAGCTTAGTGTCGGCCCAAACACTGACCGCCAAGTCCATGCAAAGGCTTTAACGAACCAATGAGAATACCCCGCCTCCTAGCTTGTGAAAGTGGTTCCTCGGCAGTGGAGCTAGGCGTTATCGCGTCAGTTTTCCTGTCCATGCTGTTGGGCATTGCCAACTTCGCAATGGTTCTGTGGACTTTGTCGAGTCTGCACTACGCAGCCGAGTCAGCTGCGCGTTATGCGGCAATCTGCGCGCCCAGTTGCAACCCCGCTGTGACGACCTTTGCGGTTAGCCGGTATTTTGGCCAGTCACTCGGCAGCAACAATCCGTTCTCCTACTCTGCGACGGGTTGCGGTCAGACGGTAACGGCATCTTACAACTATCCGGTGTCGATTCCGCTCATCGGGAGTTTTACAGTTCCGCTCTCTACCAGCGCGTGCTCCCCTTGAGGGGAATTCTCTGAAAGGCTCAACGGATCGTCCTCGGAAAGGAGCGGTGTCCACGAGGGAGCCAGCTTTGAGCGATGAACCGGAGCGGCAACCTCTTCGTATAATAGCCGGGCCTCGGCAGGCGGGCCTCGACGTATGCCGAGCCCGAGCACCCTGACGGTGCGGCGAAAGACGCCGTGCGGCACTGCAATGATATCGCCAAGCCGCACCAAGTGATTGGCCTTGCTGACTGCGGCTTGGTTGACCATAACCACCCGGCCAGCACAGAGGCGCGCCGCGAGCGAGCGGCTCTTGACTAAACGGGCGAACCATAGCCACTGATCGAGCCGCCGTCCCGATACCTCGGCAGAGGCGCCGTCACCCTTCACGCGAGCTTCAGCCCCCGAAGCTTGGCGAACGGATGGCCTTCGCTGGTCTCCTGAGCCTGACGGATCGGTTTGGCTGTTTCACGTCGGCGCTGCGGCCGCGCAACGAAGGTCTCCCTACCGGCATCGATTACTCTGCGATAGTTAAGCGCCGCCAATAGCCCGCGCAAAGCTCCAGATTCAACACCCGCAACGGCCGCAAGTTCTGGCCCAGCGGCGAAGGGTCCCTGGCGTGCGAGGCGCCGCGCCGCGGCAGTAAGCCGCTCCAATCGATCGGGGCGCAGCGCGAGCCCGTCGAGTACACGGAAGCCGATAACCGCATAAAATGAGTGCGGCAGCCCCGGATCGATTTCGATCGGCTTGGCAAGACGTCGTGCCGACGGCAGTCTCGGCACCGGTCGGCCATGCCGCACCGCCCAGAGCAGCGCCCGAAAGCGCATGGCCTCGGCGTGCAAAAGCGGCTCGAAATAGACGCTTTCGATGCCGAAGCGGACGCCAATCCGGCTCAGAGCCTTTCTCTCCGCTGGTTGCAGCGCGGCGATTTGATCCGCGGCGATGGTCACAGGCAGGCATCCGAGCGCGTCAACGAGCTGATAAACAAGCCCTCTCCCGACACCACCCAGCGGCAATGCTTGCGCCGCGAATAGGGGCGCCACCCGGCGCTCGATGTCCTTGCGTAAAAATTCCTGAAGGCGCCGGCGCACCTTCTCGCGCGCCTCCCCCTCGAGGAAATCGCCGCCTAGCGGCTCCACCCTCGGCGCCAGCAGCTTTTCTCCAGCCACCATTCGGCCCACCGCTGCGCCGCGCCAATACAGCTCCCCGTCGGCCCCGATTGCGAATACTTCGTCGGCATCGGTGGCTAGCAGCCGCGCGCGGGCGGCGATCTCGCCGCGGAGAACGCGGCTGGCGGCCGCGATCAGCATTCGCATCTCAACGCCATCGACCGAATCGGGAACAAAGCGCAGACCATCCATGCGGCCGACGTAAGCGCCCTCGACGAGAACTTCACCCGAGTTCGATACCGCGGCGATCAGCTCGCCCTCGGAAGCCAACTGGCGGACCAGGAACGCCGATCGCCGGTCGACAAAGCGCTGCGTGATGCTTTCGTGCAGCGCGTCCGAAAGCCGATCCTCCATACTGCGGGCGCGCTCCTGCCACTCCGCTGAATCCTCGACCCAATCGCCGCGATGGGTGATGTAAGTCCAGGTGCGGATGTGGGCGATGCGGGCCATCAAAGTGTCGATGTCGCCGTCGACACGGTCAAGGCTCGCCATCTGGCCGGCAACCCATGCGATCGGAAGCCGCTCCTCGGGTCCGGCGAGGTGGAGAAAGCAATGGGCAAGCAGCCGAGTATGGCTCTCGCTCATGACTTTGCGAAAATCGGGGATCTGGCAGACCTCCCAAAGCAGCCGGACGGCACCTGGATGAGTGGCCAGTGCGCCAATATCCGGGTTGCGCGCGAGGGCTTGCAAGGCGCGGTGGTCGTCCGCTTCGCGGGCCTGGACTAGACCAGGTGCCGAGGGCCGCTCGTCGAGGCTCTTCAACAACGCCGCGATCGATCCGAATTGGAGCCGATCGTTGCGCCAATTGAGACGAGTGAGAGGCTCAAAGCTGTGCGTTTCGATCGCTTCGACGATTTCCCCGTCGAGCGTAACCTGCTCGGCGGTAGTGCCGAAGGTGCCGTCATTCATGTGCCGCCCGGCGCGGCCGGCGATCTGAGCAATCTCGGCTGCAGTCAGCCGCCGCGGGCCGCGCCCGTCGAATTTGCCGATGCGGGCAAAGGCGACATGGTCGAGGTCCATGTTCAGACCCATGCCGATCGCATCGGTCGCGACGAGATAGTCAACCTCTCCGGCTTGGAACATCCCGACCTGCGCATTGCGCGCTCGCGGGCTCAGCGCACCGAGAACTACCGCAGTGCCGCCTCGCTGCCGGCGGATCAGCTCGGCAAGAGAGAACACGTCCGCGATCGCGAAGGCGACGACCGCGCTGCGCGGCGGCAGCCGCGTCACCTTTTTGTAGCCCGTGTAGGACAGTGTGGAGAAGCGTGGCCGGCTCACATACTCGACCTCCGGAACCAGCCGCCGCATCAGCGGCTTTATCGTGGCGGCGCCGAGGAACATCGTTTCTTGCATCCCCCGGGCGTGCAAGAGCCGCGCCGTGAAGACATGCCCTCGCTCGGGGTCGGCACACAGCTGAATTTCGTCAACCGCCAGGAAATCGACCTGGCGATCGAGCGGCATCGATTCGACCGTGCAGACAAAATAGGACGGGTTCGTCGGTAGTATCTTCTCTTCCCCGGTGATCAGCGCAACCGAGCGAGCGCCTCTCAGCTTGACGATCCGGTCGTAATTCTCGCGGGCGAGCAGCCGCAGCGGGAACCCGATCATGCCGCTGCGATGGCCGAGCATTCGCTCAATGGCCAGATGGGTCTTGCCGGTATTGGTCGGCCCAAGGACCGCGACGAGCCGCGGAGAGGGTCGGAACATGGCCATGCCCTAAAGGTATCGGGTGGAACCGCCGCGAGGGCAAGGGAAAACCAGCCAAAATCGGTCGTGCGACGCTGCGCATGAGGACTGGGCCAAGCTTCCGCGGGCTCCTATTAACCGATAGTTAGGGAGATTCTGCTCAGGTCGGTATATCACGGCAGAATTTTTGCGGCGGAGTGAGAGCTCTCCAGGGAGACGATGGGATGCTGCTAGAGAGCTACTGTTCCCAGCTGGGGAGCTTGACGGAACACCGATATTCCAGCCTTGCCCTCCTGGAGGCGAAACAGCAGGCCGAAAAGGCCGCCTCTGTTGCACATGAGGCTATGCTGAAGGCGAAGGCAGCCGACCTCGCCAAAAGCAACTTCCTTGCTAATATGGCCCACGAGCTGCGCACCCCGCTTAATGCCATCATCGGCTTTTCCGAAGTGATCAAGCTCGATCAGATCCGGATGCGAGAGAATTATCCAGAATACGCCGGACACATTCATGATGCAGGTACAATTTTACTCGATATAATCAACGGTATTCTCGATCTTGCGCGAATTGAAGCGGGTCGGATCCTGCTTCAGGAAGAACTTATCTCGCTTGATGGGCTGGTTCAGTCCTCGATCGGCACTATAAGACCGATTGCCAAACGAAAGTTCATAGAAGTTGATTGCAATATCGAAAAGCCGCCGACGATGATTTACGTCGACGCCACTAAGCTGAAACAAGTCATGCTAAATCTGTTGTCCAATTCCGTTAAGTTCACAGGACCACGAGGTCGTATTCAGGTCGATTCAGCGCTTCACAAGAGCGGTGATCTGGTGCTCTCGATCAGAGATACGGGGATCGGTATCCCCCCCGAGCAGATCGAAAGAATTTTCCAACCCTTCGAGCAAGTCGCGGATCACCTGACCCGCGAACACGAGGGCACCGGTCTCGGATTGCCAATCGCAAAGGCCTTGATCGAACTACACGGTGGTGAGCTGGTTCTGAGCAGTCACCCCGGTATAGGGACGACTGCGAGACTTCGGCTGCCCGGCGACCGAGTGCGAAGTGTTACAACCTCCGCGGCCGCGCAAATAACCGCGGTTCTCCCACCAGCTGAACGAGGGCAAGGCCATCTCCGATACCAACGTTAGTAGGTTTGCAGGCATGGACAGCTGCACTCCCGCAGTACCTGATGAACTGCATTTAGGGCGCGTCATTGCCGTTTCGGCATGTCAGGCGGTCGTACTGCTCGAAAGATCACATAGCGCAGCCTCGGATCGCGATTTGCCACTCGAGATGGGTACCCTGGTCAAGATGCGGACGCGGGTCTCCATCGCTTACGGCATGGTGACAGGCCTTAGGGTACCTCTGCCGAGTTTGGATGCTTCCGATAAAGATTTGAGACTGGTTGAGCTCGAGCTTGTCGGCGAAATTCGAGACACCGACGCTGTCGCCGACTTTCAGCGTGGATTATCGGCCTATCCAGCGCTCGACGAGCCGGTCTACCTCGCCTCGGCACGGGATGTCGCCCAGGTTTATGCCCGCCCCAAGGTGGTTGCGACCCCTGTCGGCACAATTCACCAGAATGGCGCGGTACCCGCTTATATCCTGATCGATGAGCTGTTCGGCAAGCACTTTGGCATCGTTGGCACCACTGGATCAGGAAAATCCTGCGGGCTCGCAACCGTGCTCAGGGCCGTCATCGATCAAAGCCCCAATGCTCATGTCGTATTGCTGGATCCCCA
>VAZT01000139.1 GCA_005884825.1 Alphaproteobacteria bacterium | reverse complement strand
CGACGGTTTCGAAATTTCCGGCGTAAGGGACGACCAGCACCGGGCGGCCGGCAGCCATCACGATATCGTCGGGCCGAAGCCGCGCCGCGCCGTCTGCCCGCCGCTGGAGTTGGCCCATGATCGTCATATCGACCGATTTGGCGAGCTCGATCAGTTCGGTCGAGTCGCCGTCGGGGACGATGTGCCACTCGCCCTCGATGCCGGCCACCCGCAACTCGTCCTTGAAGCGGCACTCGACGCGGTCGGCGACCTCGGCTTCGTGAAAGACTTCGGAGCCCGCTCCGCCCGGGCTCGGCGCTTCGGTGAAACCGGTCATGCCAGGCACACCGCCGAAGCCGCTCGGGCTGCGCCGTGCGTCCCCGTCCGCCGTTGCGGGCGACAACCTGAGCCGCATCAGCGATGCGGTCCCAGACGCGGGCGCCGGTCTGGCTGCGGCCGGCGCAGCGTGCGTTTCCGACGAGAGCACGGACGCAGTCTGTAGTCGTCTTGATTGAGGCCGCGCAACAAGTCGGCAGCAGCGCGCCCGACTGGCTGGCCAGCGGCGAGATATGTCGCGCGGCGGAGCCACGCGCGCGCGCTGCCCTTGTCGCCCTGCGCGGCCGCGCTGCGCCCGGCACGAAGAAAGAGATCGGCGGCGGCGATTTTGTTGCCGGTGCGCTCCGCCGCTGCTCCTTCGATGGCCAGCGCACGCGCCAGCCCGCGATAGTCGAGGGTTGTTTGGCGCAGCTCCGCGGCGCGGGCGGCCTGCTGTCGGGCTCGCGACGGATCGCTGCGTAGCAATGCCAGCCGTGCGGAGAGTTCCGCCGAGTCCGCGTCGAAGGGCGGCGTTTTTGCTCTAGTGAGGGCATCTGCGGCTGTCGCGAGCCCCGCCTCGTCGCCCCTATCATCCGCGATCAGCCCGCGCAGAAAGGTTGCCCGTGCAACGGCGTCGCCATCCGGAAATGGCTTTGCACCACGCCGTTCGAGTTCGATGCGCGTTGCCCGCGCGTCGGCCAGCGCTTTGTCCGGTGCGTTGGCGCGCAATTCTGCTACTGCGAGATTATAACCAGTGTCGCCAATGGCATCCGCGTCGTCACGCGCCTGGGCCCGGTTCAGCGCTGTCCGATATTGCGCCGCGGCCTCCTCGTTCCGCTCCAGCTCAAATGCGAGCTGGCCTGCATGCATCTGGCGTCGCAGCATCACGTCAGTCGGCGGTGCGCCGGCGTCGGGTGCCGACCCGCCGCAATCAGCGAGCAGCAGCAGCAGGAGCAGCGCCCATGTCACGGCCTGACTTCATGTGTGGGCAGCCGGGTCGGTTGTGGCAGCGGCTTTCCGCCACCGCCCAACAGCCAGACCCCCCGGAGTTGGATCGCAAGCTCCTCGAGCTGATGGGCGGTTTGTTGCGTTTGCGTGAGGAGGCCCGGCAAGTCCCGCGCTCCCAATTCAACATTGTGGACGATCTGGGGCGCCCGCTGCGTTGCGAGCGTCAGATCGCGCATCGATTGCTGGAGCGTGGCGAGCGTCGCGTCCGCTCGGTGCAGCAATCCCGGCACACCGCCGTCACGCGCGTTCATGCCTTGGCTCAGATTTTTGACGTTGCTCGCCGCCAGTTGAAGCTCCGACACCAGCTGTCCGAGATCGGATACTGTTCCGCTGGCCTTGGCGACGATCGCCTCAATGTCGCGCACCATCGTTTCGTCGGTCAGCAGACGACCGACATCGCCTTCACCCTTTTGCATGCGCTCCATGACATCCGCCAGCGTCTTGGTGGAACGACCGGCATCGTCCAGGATCGGGAAAATCTTCTGGCGGGCCTGATCGATCAGCGCACCGATGCTCTCGGTCGGATCCCGCTCGGTGACCGCCTGGATCACCGCGTAGTTCCAATCCAGCTCCGCGCCGGTCCCTCGGCTGACATCCACATAAGCCGCACCGGCGACGCCGTACCGGCGGCGGATCGTCCCCCGGCTGTCGCGGTGAATGAAGGCGCGCGCTTGATCATCGATTTCAGCCTCGGCGTACATCTGCTGGTTTGGGCTGATGACGACCCGCCGGATCACCCCGGCGTGCGTTCCGAGGACCTCCACATCAGCGCCAACCGAGAGGCCGGCGACGCCGGCTTCCGGCAGCACGATACGCAGGTGCGACACCGGCCGGAACCAATCGCGCAACACACCCGCGTGCAAGATGGCGCCGAGGAATGCCGCCATCGCGGCCACCACCAGGAGGCCGACCCACTCATCGGCGTGGCGCAGCCGGATCATGCCGCACGCGTCGTGGGCACGAGACCGCGCTCGCTGAGCCGCAGACGCATCGTGGCGGGGACCGACGGGTCGCGCCAGACCAGATCACTGAAGGTAAACCAGACCGCCGCGGCGCCTCGGTCGCGCGCTGCCGCCAATGCATTGAGCAGCGGCGGCAACAGGGTATTGAAGCGTCCTTGCACGGGACTTTCGAGTAGCACCAACATGGGTTCGCCGAGAAACGCGCGCACGCAGGCGGCGCGGGCCAGATCGCCCGCGGCGAGCTCGCCGGGGCGGACCAGCGGCAGGCCCGGCAGTCCGAAAGCGCAAGAAAGAGCGATGGCCCGCTCGCGGAGGTTGCTCGGATCGTCCCGAGTGTGATGGAGCTGTGGCAGCAGGATGTTGGTCGCGACGTCCATGAAGCCGACCCAACTTCCGGCGAAGAAGATGCGGCCGATCCGGCCTCGCAAAGCGTCGGCATAGTGTTGAGGTACCGTGGACCAGTCGCGGCCGAGGAAGGATGCGCTGCCGGCGGCAAGCGGAAGAAGGCCGCAGCAGAGATCTGCAACCCATGTCGGCCCCGCGGAGTGGCGCGCATCGACCAGGGCAAGCTCGCCGGCCATTAACCGGAGATCGACCTCGCGCGCACGCGCCTCGTCGGCGCTAACCTGCGGCCGGGCTGCGGCGATATCGAGGACAGGAGTATCCGGATCCACGGATCAAACCGCCAGACTCAAGGCGATGCTCGCCAGCAAGATCCCCACCACGCCGCGCACGAAAGCGCGCGGCAACAGATGCGCCGCCTCATCCTGCGCCGTGGCCGTTAATCCGGTCAGGCTGGCGGTCAACGCTACCAGCAAGCCGATTACGATCATCTTTGCCGGGAAGACCACGAAATCGCCGGCGCGCATGGCAAGCAGCACTCGGTCGAGGAACGACCAGATCGAGATGCGCGCGGCCTCCAAGAGGCTACGGGCAACAAAGCCGCTGAGCAGCGCTGCGACTACGAACATGACCCCCAATGTAAAGCAGGCGATGGCGAGAGCGCAGGCGCGTGGCAGTACCAGCAGCAGGAATGGGTCAAGGCCCTGGGCGGCTAGAGCACTGACCTGACCACCGATCTGCAATTCGCCAATCTCGGAGACGACGACAACGCCGCTCCGTCCGAGCAAGATTAGCCCGACAAGAAGTGGTGCGACCTCCCGGACCAGCACCGTCACCAGCACTGGGCCGATAAGCTCCTCCTGACCGGCTTCGCCCAGCCAGTAAAGCGCCTGGGACACCATAACGAGACCAATCAGCGCTGCAGTGACCAGTGTCGCAGAGAGCCCGCCACCCACCGCCTGCCGGAGCGCCCGGTGAAACTCGCCGCGTACAGTGCGCCGCCATGTTGCTGGACGCACTGCCTCACGCGCCACACCAAAGCCGACCGCTGCCAGCTTTAAGACGAAATTGATGTGCGGATGCACTGGATGGCCGAGCTGTGCAAGCGCCCAGCGAACCCATTCCAAGAGCGAGCGGACCGAGTCGGGTCGAGGCGCGATCGAGAGCCGATCGATCACAGTCGACCCGCCAGCACGAAGGTTCGCGCCTCGCCGACGTGCGGCAGATAAAAGCTCCCGCGTGATCGGAACAGAAAATGCTGACGCAGCCGCTGATAGGCTGCCTCGGTTGCCTGCACCGTGCCCGGCAGAGCGGAAGCGGCCATCGCGCCGGCGATGTGCACGGCGTCCCCCCATAGGTTGAAAACCCGCGGTTCATTGCCGACCGCGCCGCCAAATGCGAGGCTGCAGTCGATCCCGATCTGAAACTCGTATGAGTGCTTGCTCTCCTCGAACAGGGCAGTGCAGCGGTCCCGTACCACGAGCGCCATGTCGGCGATCACGGTCGCGGCGCTGGACTCGGCCGGCTGGAACCCCGCCGCCGCCACGATCTCGTAACCGGCCAGCTTTAGATAGGGAATGCCGTTATCGGTCGCGATCTGTTGCAGCCCGCAGGCGATCTCGTCCGAGATAGAGCGCGGTATGCCGGATATTCGCACTCCCATTGCCACCGCACTGGTGAAGCGCAACACCATGACCGCCATACCGGGAAAGATCTCGGCGTGCAGCGCAGATGGGTCAATCGCGGCTGGGCGCAGATCGGCTGTAAAGTTGCGAGCGACATCTACGGGCACGGTGATCAGTTTGGCGATAGCGCTGGGCTCGCGTGCGACGGGTGCGATCGATGTATCGGCTATGCGCAAGGCCATCATATTGGCGACCGCCCGAACAAAATCACGGCTGCCCTCGATGCCGGGCGCGTCCTCGAGCCAAACCGAGCCAACGACTCGGTCGTCCCGGCGTACCGGCACGACGAGCAAGGCCCTGCTGCCGAAGGCGCTCAGGACTCGATTGAGCCCCACTGTACGGCGATCCCCAGCAGCATCGGCGGCCTCGATCTCCTCACCGCCCAGCAGATGGCGGAAAAGCCCCGGCAATTCATCGCGGTGCAGCTCAAGGCCCTCGACGTGTCCATTAGTCTCGCGATCGAAGCTGTCTTCGCAAAGTAAAATCCGCCCGCCGCCCCGCAGTGTCCAGATGCTCGCCCGTCGGGCGCCGGTGACGTCGGCAAGGGTCTCTGTCAGTGTCCGCGACGGCAGGCTCCGCGCCGGATCGAACAGGCTCGCATTCGAGGCCAAGCTCGCAAAGGCTCCGCTTTGCCGCGTGATCGCGGATTGGCGTTCGAGCAATAGTCGCGCACCCCGGTCGGCGCGCAACCCCTGCCGGACCAGCAGCGATGCCAAAAACGTGGTGACGGCCACAATCACCAGCGACATCCAGAGTGCCTTGCGATTGTTGCTCGCAACAAACCCGATAAAGTCGTCCTCTGGTACCACGATCATCGTCGACCAATTGCGCCCCACGCTGGTGATCGGCGTGACGGCCGAGATATACCGGTGGCCGCCGACCTCGATTACGCGGTGTCCTGCTCCTTCGATGCGGAATCGGTCATAGGCGTGGGTCAGGACCTCGTCGCCGAGCTCGTCGACGCGCGGCGCGGCAGGTTCTTGGTTGATCTCGCGCAGCGTGGCGCTGCCCGTCGGAGCGGCAATGAGCTCTCCGGTATCGTCCATAATGACCGCCCGGCCAGTTCGTCCGATCTCGAGTGACCCGAGAAAACGCGAAAGCGCATCCAGGGTGATGTCGACACCGAATAGGTAAAGCCGGCCACTCGCGTCGCGGTATTTGGCGGATGCTGTGATCCCGGGAACGCGTTGGCTGAAAAAGATATAGATGCCGGTCCAGAACAGTTGGTCGTTTGCGAGCGCGCCGACATACCAGGGTCGGGTACGAGGGTCGTAGGCGTCTGTCGGATCCTCCTCGCGTCCGATTTCGTCGCCCGCGGTATTGCGATGGATCCAAATGACGCGGCGAGGTCCGGGCGCGTTTTCGACGAGCTTGACGTCGATGCCGCCGTCGCGGCCGCCGCGAACCAGGACGAAATTGCCGTTCTCGTCGGCGAAGTTGAGATTGGCGATCTGCGGGATCTCTCTGAGCAGGCTGCTGGCGAAGGTTTCGACCAGGGGCAGCTGATCGCCGAGCGCGCCGTCATGCAGCGTGTCCCGCAGGATGCGAACCGCGCGGGCCGCCGGTTCAAGATAAGCCGACACCTCTATCCCGATCCGTTGCTCGAGCGTCGCCAGCAGATCGTCCGAAAGCGCTAAGGCGCCGTCGCGGTTCGCCCGGTCGGCATAGAACGCGATAAGAAGGATCGTCGCGATCATTAGCGCCACGCCGCCGAGCGGTATGCCGATGCGCAGCAGCACGCGGCGGCGGCGACGCCGCTCGTCGAGGGGGTCCACTTCGATATCCACCACAGGAGTGCTGACCATCGCGTGCTACGTTCCGAGTCGGGCAATTACGGGGCCGAAGAGCCGTGCGCGGATCCTGCGGGAGGACCCCGAGCTGTAATTCTGACGAACAATTTACCCGTCGCCGGCCATACTTGCGAGCGAGAAGGGGGATAGTCGTCGACCAGCCGCACCGGTCAGAAGTCAGCGGCGCACTCGGTCTTACAGGCCTCGTACTGCACCGACGCGCGGCGGTTGCGCCCGGCCGTGATCCCAGTGCAGGGCAACATCGGCTTACACCGGGTATCACGAGCGCATCATGAACGTGGTCGAGACCTGCCTTGCCGTAGAGAAGGTCTGCTCGATCCACGAGCCGCTGATCGCGATCCGCGGGGTCGTCAACCTCGGCCGAGGGCCTGGCGAAAGGCCTGCGGGACAGTGATATTCGGCGCCGCGGCGCATCGGTCCATCACCTTTCTGACATTGCCGTCGATCTGGCTCACATCGATCACGCGGATCCCGGCTTTTGCCGCGAGATAGCCGTAATAAAACATGACCGCTGCTGCCCGGTCGTCATCATCGGCGCCAAGCAGGTCGGAGCAGCGCACCCGGTCGACATCCCACCGTCCCGGCGCGATCTGCGCCTCAGATGTGACCCGCGGCGTAGGTGGTGAAGCGGCCTCCGGTTCCCCTTGTCGAATCGCTTTTGGCTCGGGTTAGAGGTCGAGAAGGCCGGCAACTCGGAACCGCGACGAGCCGATTTCAGTCGGCAACCGATCATCCCTCAATAACATGCGCCCGCACTGCGCGCCGAACCCCGGCGTACAGCACCGCGGAGAGCGCCGAAGCCGGCCCCGATTGCAGCGCCCCGTCCGGCATTCCCCGAAATCGCCCCGATAAGGGCGCCCCCAGCCGCGCCTCTTCCCGCGCCCTGGAGGGGCCCGGGTGTTACCGCCTCGCAAGGCGGACGGGAACTCAGCGGGGCGTAGCCATAACCGGGCGGATAGTATTGGGCATACAGCGAACCGGCAAACCCTGATTGGCCCGCCGCGATAGTGACGTCGGTCAGCATCACAGCAGCCAGCAAAAGGACAGAAAGGCGCAACATTTGAAACACCCCCAAGTTGGACGCTCCAATCGATTAAGTGGAGAAGCTGCCATCGGATGGCATGCAGGTCGGGTTGGCATGACAGGTTAGCGGCGCCGATCTGCCAGTTCCAGCGTTACGAGCCGGGCAACCGTGATCGCGAGATAGAATTGTCCGAGAACCGCCTCCAGATTGGCGAAACTGCGGGCGAATGGGTCGACCGCCACGATGTCGCCGTAGCCGGTAGTGGTCAGCGTCGTTAGGCTGAAATATAACATTGTGGCAAGTTCACCCGGGCCGCCTGTCGAGGGAGCGAGGTTGGCGAAGGCAGCGGGGTTCAGCTCCCAGATCAGGGTAAAGGCCGAGGCGAAGATCGTTGCAAGGTTCAGATACAGCACGCCCGCACCATGAAGGCGGTGAAACGTGATGCGGCCAGGAGCATAGACCACATGCGACAATACCCAGATCAGCGCGGAGAAGGTGAGGATGTAGCCGCCGTGGCGGAGCACGCTCACGGCAGCCAGTGACCACTCCGATCCGAGTAAGATGCTCGCCAACATCGCTGCCAGGCCCGGCAGGATCGCAGCAATCGCGCCGCGTCTGTGCGAGAGCATGACGACGATCACCACCACCGCCAAAACCATTGTCTCGATGATCGGCCGCGCTATCGGCAGGCCCTTCGCCGCCAGCGGCGCCGCGACAAAAACCAGGCAGAGCTGGAGGATCAGCAGGACGGTCAGACCCGGAGCTCGGAACCGATCCTGCCAGGCGCGCATGAACGCTCGCCGGTTATCGACAACGATGGAATGGCGTACGAACCCATGCACGGTCATGTGGCCCTTGATGCGTTCAGAACACCTCGGGAATGACTCTGAAGGGGTAATCGGAATCCACATAATCGCCGGGCTCTTGCCGCTTTGGCAGCTTGACCTTTGAGCGGGGTAGCTCCTGGTAAGGAATTTTACTCAGGATATGAGTGAGCGCGTTGAGCCGCGCCCGCCGCTTATTGTCGGAATGGACGACATACCACGGCGCCGATGAGGTGTCGGTGGCGAGGAACATCTCGTCGCGCGCCCGCGAGTAATCATACCAGCGGGAATACGATTTGAGATCCATGTCCGACAGCTTCCAAGTCTTGCGCCCGTCATCGATGCGCGCCTCCAGTCGCCTCGTCTGCTCTTCGTGACCGACTTCCATCCAATATTTCAGGAGGATAATACCGTCGTCGACGAGGCTCTTCTCGAACTGGGGTGCGATTTGCAAAAACCGCCTAGCCTGCTCTTCAGTGCAGAACCCCATCACCCGCTCGACGCCGGCGCGATTGTACCAGCTGCGGTCGAAGATCACGACCTCCCCGGCCGCGGGCAGATGCGAAATGTAGCGCTGAGCATACATCTGCGACTTCTCACGCTCGGTCGGCGCGGGGAGCGCAACGACCCGAAAAACACGCGGGCTCACCCGCTCGGTCATGGCCTTGATCGTGCCGCCCTTGCCTGCCCCGTCCCGTCCTTCGAAGACGATGCAGACCTTCAGCCCCTTGTGCACTATCCAGTGCTGGAGATTCACGAACTCGACGTGCAACCGCGCGAGCTCCCGCTCGTATTCCTTTCGCTTCAGCTTGCCGTCCGCGGCAATCTCACCCTTTTTCTCGTCAGGCATCGGGTCACTCGTCAGTCTGTGCCGGGGATAAGAGAAGTTCGAAGGGATCGATCACTCCGCATCCAGGTGACCACACGCTATGCCGCGGGCTTGATGACCTCTGCGGCAGGCTGATCCAAGACGGCGGTTCGCCACGATTGCAGCAACGTAAACATGATGGCGATCAGGGTCGGCCCGATGAACAGACCCAAGAAGCCGAAGGCGAGAAAGCCGCCAAAGACGCCCAGGATCGTCAGCGAAATCGGCATCTCGACGCCGAAGCCGATGAGCCAAGGCTTGATAAAATTGTCGACCGTGCTGACGAACAGGCCCCAGACGATTATGAACACGCCCCAGACTTGGTTGTCCTGCGCGAACAGCCACCACGCCGCTGCACCCCAGATTAGCACGAGCAGCGGGCTGCCGATCTGGCTAAGCGCGAGCAGAAAGGCAACAAACCCGAGCATCGCCGCTCCCGGAACCCCGGCGGCGGCCAAGCCGAAGGTCAGCAGGAGTGCCTGAATAGCTGCCGTGCCGATAACGCCGTATGCGACCCCGCGTATCGCCCCGGCCGCAACGTCGAGCGCCCGCTCGGCGATTGGACCGCCAAGGCGCCTCAGCGCATCGTCCAATACCGAAACCAGCCCGTCACCGTTGGTCCAGAACATTGTCGCCACGACTAGCGAAAGGATCACCTGTACCAGACTGTCGGCCAGAGCACGAGCCGCACCGATCATCAGCTGCTCCAGATTCGCCGTATAGGGCTCGAGCAGCGCGCGCAGATTTCCCTTAACCTCGACTACGCGGTCCCAGGCCGTTCCCAGACGCCGGCCGAGGAGCGGCACGCCCTTGATCCATGCCGGCTGTTCCGGCGTCGCGGCAAAATATGATTGCACACGCTGCGTTCCCCGGACCATCTGATCTGCGAGATGGGGTGCGAAGGCGATCATCGGCAAAACGACGAGCACGAGCGAAAGCAACAGCAGGAGCGCGGCCGTCGCCCCTCGCCCGAGCCCTTGCCGGATCAGAGCCTGACGGATCGGCCAAGCTGCGGTTGCCAGTGCCGCGCCAAACAGAATCGCGATCGTGAACGGCCTCACGACGGCCAGGACGCCGATGAAAAGGCCAAGAACGAGCATCACGAGAATGCTGCGCTCGATCAACGCCACCCTTGCGGCATTGTCGCCCGTTCCTTGGCCGGTGGACCGGTGGCGTTCATCTGCCATAGTCACGTCAGGAAAGTCTCATGGCATCTGTCCCAACCCGAGTCGCGAGTGAAAATTGCGGGGAACAGGCGTTCGAACACCTGGCCCATCGCTCAGGGTTCTGTAACGGCAATTAACGTTGCTTTGAACCGAGCGCTGATCGGGCAATAGGATTTTCCGGATTGAGCGCAATACGCCGGGGCACTGGCGCTTCAAGACGGTCTTCTATTTCCACATGAGAAAAAAGCCGATATCGCCGGGCATTCCCCCCGGATACTCGAGCACTTCTGCCCTGAACCCAAAGCCAAGCGGTCTAAGGTGATCGCGCCAGAATTCATAGCCGAGTTTGGATCGGCCCTCCAAGGTCTCCTCCCAGTTGGGCAACGAGTTGTTGATCCTTCGGCCGCCATCGGTGCACAGAGAATTTGGAAAACGGTAGACCTGGACTTCGGTCTGTCCGCGCTCGGCGGCCCGCGTCACGAGCTGCATAAGGGCTTGCGTCAGCTGTTCGGGGCTCCGAGCCGCCGGCTGGTGGAATTCCGCCATCACCGCCTTTTGCTTTTCTTCCTGCTCCTTCATATGGCGCAGTTCTTCGGCGGCCTTCTGCGCCTCGCGCTCCGCCATTCGGCGCTTGATGTCAGCGGCGGAAAACATACCAGCCTCTGCCGGCTTGGTTGTGGTGCGACTTTCGGACATGATTTTCCTCCGTCCTGCCGTTCTCAGGCTCCCACCAGCGCACGAGCATGGCGGGCAATCATCAGGTTCTCATCAGTCTTCATCACATACGCGGCGACGCGGCTGTTTGGCCTGCTAATGCATTGGCAGTGCTCGCAGTTGGCCGCCTCGTCCAGCTCCAGCCCAAGCCAAGCACAGGCCCGGCAGATCATGCTTCGCACGGGCGCCGCATTCTCACCGACACCGGCGGTGAAAACGATTCCATCGAGGCCGCCCAGTGCCGCTGCGAGCGAGGCGATGTGGCCGGCAACGCGATAGCAGAACACCTCGATGGCGAAGCGCGCGCGGGGGTCGTCGCTGGCCAGGAGTGCGCGGAAATCCGACGAAATACCGGAAAGCCCGAGCATACCGGAGCCGCGATAAAGGAGGTTCACCAGCTCTTCCGCCGACATACCCTTCTGCTGAATGAGATGCAGTACGACGCCGGCATCGAGCTCGCCGCAGCGGGTACCCATTGGCAAACCATCGAGCGCGGTGAACCCCATCGTCGTTGCGATCGAGGTGCGTTCCCGCATCGCGCAGGCCGAGCAGCCATTGCCGAGATGTGCAACAACAACGCGGCCATTGGCGATGTCGGGCGCGCGCTCGGGCAAGACCGAGGCGATGTATTCGTAGGACAGGCCGTGGAAGCCGTAGCGCCGTATGCCTTCCTCGAAAAACTCGTAGGGCAGCGCAAAGGCCTGCTCGACCGCGGGCGCGGTGCGGTGAAAGGCGGTGTCGAAGCACGCCACCTGCGGCAATTCGGGATTAAGGGTCATCGCTATCTTTATGGGCGCGAGATTGTGCGGCTCGTGCAGCGGCGCCAGGGGCACCAGCGCCTCCAGCTCGGCCAACAATTCTGGTGTGACGCGGGCGGGTTGGGAGTAATGCAGGCCGCCGTGGACGACACGATGGCCGAGCGCAGCCACCCGCCCATCGCCAAGTCGCTCTCTGGCCCAAGGCAATATCGTGGGCAGCACCTCGCTCGGCACGGTCGGCGGTCTTGCGCCTAGATCCGGCGGGTCGAGCTTTTCGCCGTCGGGACCAATGGCGCTCGCCGAAGGATGTGTGCCGATCCCATCAACCTGCCCGGCGAGAATTCGTTGTTCGCCCTCGTAAAAACTGAACTTTACGGAGGAGGAACCGGCATTGATTACCCCGACCAGCGGCTCCGTTGCTGCTGCGTTCATGCGAATGAGCCTCTCAGCCGAGGATATGGTAGCCACCGTCGATATAGATCGTGTCACCGGTCATGGCGCCGGCGTAATGGCTTGCCAGAAAAGCGCAAGCGGCGCCTACCTCCTCGATCGTGACCAGGCGCCGGGCCGGCGCGCGCTCCGCCACCCGCTCCATCAGCGCGTCAAAATCGGGGATCCCGGAGGCGGCGCGGGTCGCCAACGGGCCGGGGCTGATGGCATGCACGCGGATGCCCTTGGGTCCGAGTTCGGCCGCCAGATAGCGCACCGCCGATTCGAGCGCCGCCTTGACCGGCCCCATGATCCCATAATTTTCGATAACCTCGTTCGCGCCGTGATAGCTCATCGCGAAGATCGTGCCTCCGGTGGTCATCAGTTTTTGCGCGCGTCGCGTCAGATCCAGCAATGACCAGCACGACACGTCCATGGCGGTCAGAAAGCCGTCGCGGGGGCAGTCGGTGACGCGTCCCTCCAGCGCCTGCCGCGGCGCAAATGCGATCGAGTGCACGAGAATATCGAGGCGCCCCCAGTTTGACGCTATCGCCGCGAACAGCGCGTCGACCTGTGCCGTGTCACGGACCTCCAGCGGCAACAGCAGCGAGGCCTCGACCGCCGAGGCCAACGGCTCGACATATGGCCGAGCCTTCTCGTTGAGATACGTCATCGCGATCTCGGCGCCGGCAAGGTGCATCGCTTGCGCGCAGCCCCAGGCTATCGAACGGTCATTGGCGACGCCGACGATCAACGCGTTCTGCCCTTTCAGGATCGAGGAGCGGGTCAGCTCGGGCGCCATGCTGCTCGCCTCCGTCATCGGATCGCCGCCGCGGCAGTTTGGCGGCGGGCCTCCGCCACAAGGCTGGCGACCGCGCAGGAAGCAAGCCGAGTGATGATGCTGTCGGCGCGGCTGGTCAGGATAATCGGTACCCGGGCGCCGAGGACGATTCCGGCGGCAGCCGCACCGGCGAGGAAGGAAAGGCTCTTGGCCAGCATGTTGCCGGCTTCGAGGTCCGGCACGGCCAGCACGTTCGCTCGCCCGGCCACCGGCGAAACGATGTGCTTGATGGCCGCCGCCTCCTCGTTGATCGC
>VAZT01000742.1 GCA_005884825.1 Alphaproteobacteria bacterium | reverse complement strand
CACCAACGCCGTAACGCATGGTCGTAGGCCGCATTCGGCGGGAGGAACCGTCGCCGTTTCGCTCGGGTGGAGGGACGGCCGCCTGCGGATAAGCTTCGTCGACGATGGGGTGCCGTTCGATCCGCTCGCTTTCCGCGGGCCGGATTTGGAGGACGCGACAGAAGAGCGCGGCATTGGCGGGCTCGGCATCCATATTGTCCGCTCGCTCGTCCACCAGGCCCGCTACCGCCGAGAGGGCGACCGCAACCACCTCCATCTGGTGCGGCGCATTGAATCCACTAACCAGGCCGGCGGTTGAGCCTCTCTCATCTCGCCGATGCTGCGAGCAATATCACGATTTCTCCGACTTGCTGGAGCGCGCCGAGAACATCGCCCGTGTAGCCGCCGATCTGACGGCGTGAGAGTTCAGCCATGGCGAAAACAATTACGCCGGCGAGGCAAAGCGCGATCACTCCGCGGACCGGTCCCAGTGCGGCCAACGCGATCGCGGAGCCGATCAGTCCCGCGGCAACCGCACCGCCCGCATGAGGTTTTCCAGCCATCGCCCCGAGGCCATCGGGGCGCGCCGGCCTCAATGCGATCATCGCCGCCGGCAGAGCGGCCCGGGAGGCGGCGTGCGCCGCGATCAGCGCGAGACCGGCGTGGATCACGTCACCGATGCCGGCGAGCGCCGCGCACCGCAGCAGCACGCTCAAAACGATCGCCAGCACGCCCCAAGTGCCATGCCGGCTGTCCCGCAGGATCGCGAGCTTTTCGTCGCGGTCGCGCCCGCCGCAGAACCCGTCCGCGGTATCGGCGAGCCCGTCCTCGTGCAGCGCTCCCGTCAATGCGATCCCCGCCAGCACCGACAACAGCGCCGCCGGCCAGCTCGCCAGGCCGATCAGCTGGGCCGACAGCAGCGCGAAGGCCGCTACTCCGCCGATCCCGGCGCCGACGAGCGGAAATGCCCAGGCCGAATCGGCGAGCCGCCAGACGCCCGCTGCCCGCGGATCGACCGGCAGCCGCGTGAAGAAGGCCGTGGCGGCGAGGAAGCCGGCGAAGAAGCCAGCAGGGCTGCGCGAGGGACCCTCGGAGGAGCGCATAACATTACGATAACCGGTTTGGCCAAAAAGGGGACGAATGACTATATTTCAGTGCGATGGCTACGATTACCGGAGCCGGGGTTGACGTTGCTCGATCTTGATCGCCTGCGGGCGGCGCCGTTGTGCCGCGACCCGTTCGACTTTGTCGTCGTCGAGGATTTTGTCGATCGCGACGAGCTGACCCTTCTCGTCGGCGATTTCCCAGCGGTCCCCGGTCACGGCAGCTTCCCAGTCGAAAGCCTGGCATGCGGACCGGTCTTCTCCCGTCTCGTTGCCGCGTTGACCGGGCCGGGGCTGCGCTGCGCGGTCGAGGAGAAATTCGATATCGACCTCGGCAGCCGCCCGACGATGGTGACGGTGCGCGGCAAGAGCGACGGCAAGGACGGGCGCATTCACACCGATTCGGAAAGCAAACTCATCACCTTGCTGCTCTATCTGAACCCTG
>VAZT01000138.1 GCA_005884825.1 Alphaproteobacteria bacterium | reverse complement strand
CGGGGCCGAGGATCGCGCGCGCCTTCGCGGTATGCTCCGGTGTCGTGTTGTACGGGTGCGCACCGTCGGCGAGCTCGGCTGACAACGCCATCATCCTGGGCCCCAATGCCGCGACCACGGTCAGCGGCTTCTCGCGCGGCGTCGGCGCCTGGTATGGCGCGTCCCGCATCCCCGCGAGATAGGTCCGCATCGTTGCGACGGGCTTGCCGTAGGTATGGCCGCGCAGTCCTTGCACCATCGGCCGATGCGACACGCCGACCCCCAGCAGGAACCGGCCCTCCGACTGCTCATTGAGGCCGCGCTGTCCGTTCGCCATTGCCATCGGATCGCGGGCGTAGATGTTGGCGATGCCGGTTGCGACGATCAGCTTTTGCGTATTGGCGAGCAGCCAGGAAGAGTGCACGAGCGCATTGCGTCCGCGGCTTTCGGGGATCCACAGCGCGGCATACCCCCACTCTTCGACCCGCTTCGCGAATGCCGCCGCCGCCGTTGCGGTCATGCTGTCCATCGAAATCCAAACGCCTAGCTTACCCAATTCCATCGCCGCCTCTCCTGTAGATGACGGCGCGAGTGTGATTCCTCGCGCCGGCCGCGTCCAGCCCTTCGGCAATGGGAACTCGTCGGGAACATGAAACAATCCTCGCCTGTATTCATGCGGGTATGCCGGCCGGGGTTTTGCCGCGCCGGACCCCCTGAACCTCCGGCGTGGCGCCGGTCCGTTAACGACTTAGCTACTGGTTAGTCGAGATTAATGGGTGAGTGGATCGGGAGAGTTCGATGGACCACAAAACCGTAGAGTATTCGCTCACCGAGCTGGTTGAAGATCCTCTGGTCGGTCTTTTGATGAAGAGTGACGGCGTCGATCGCCGCAGCATCGAGCTTCTGTTCGAGCGCGTTGCGGGCAGCGACAGGTACCGCGAGGCCACGCCGTGCGCGAATTGCTGATCGCTGCGGGTGGCGTCGGGGTGGCTGCGGCCGCCGCCGCGCTTTGGTTGGAGGGCAGCCGCCGGATCGGCCGGCGCTGCTTCGCCGGTTTGGTCGCACTCGCCGTAGCATCAACGCTGTTTTCGTTGCTCGCCTGGGTCGCGACCGGGATAGCTCGCATCACATTTTCGCCGCTTATCTGGGCATTCGTCATCGCGCTCGCCGTCCTCATCGCGCTGCGCCTATATCGGGAATTGCAGGTTTTACCGGACGGGCCTCGCTGATCTTCCTGCCGGGCGGGTGTCCCCTGCCCTCTCCGAATATCCGGGTTTCCGCGGCAGGGCTCTTGCCCGGCTGCGGCGGGTGCGCGATATCAGGGCGGCACAGATGCCGACCCTCTTCCTAATCGTTTTTGTCGATCTCGTCGGGTTCGGCCTCGTCATCCCGCTTTTGCCGTTCTATGCGCTGCGCTTTGCCGCTGCGCCGCAACAAGTGGCGGTGCTGCTGGCAATCTATTCGCTGATGCAGCTGTTCGCCGCGCCGCTATGGGGGAGGCTCAGCGATCGCGTCGGCAGGCGCCCTGTGCTGATGATCAGCATGGCCGCCTCGGTTCTCGCCTACCTGTGGATCGGCAGCGCGACGGCGCTGTGGATGCTGTTTGCGGCGCGCGCCCTCGCCGGCGCCTGCGCCGGCAACATTGCAGCGGCACAGGCCTATATCGCCGATATCACCAAACCGGAGGAGCGGGCCAAGGGGATGGGCGTAATCGGCGCTGCCTTCGGATTTGGCTTTATCATCGGTCCGGCGCTCGGCGGGCTGCTGGCGGGCCACGATCCGGCAACCGCCGACGTACAAACTCCGGCATGGGTGGCGGCGGGGTTTTCGTTTGTCGCCCTTTGCGGCGTCTTTCTGCTGCTCCCCGAGAGCCTGCCAGCAGATCGGCGCGGTATAGGCGGGCCTTCACGCGGCCGGGTCAGCGCGATATGGGAAATGCTCGGCCGGCCGGTGTTGTCGCGCCTGATCCTGATCTTCTTTTTGGTGATCCTGGCTTTTGCCGGTATGGAGAGCACCTTCGCGCTATGGGCGGTGGAGCAATTCGGCTGGGGCCCTGGGCAAGTCGGCTATGTTTTTTCCTATGTCGGGGTGCTCTCGGCTATCTTGCAGGGCGGGCTGATCGGCGCACTGACTCGGCGTTTTGGAGAGGAGCGGCTGCTGTTTTGCGGTCTTGCGCTGATCGGCATCGGGCTCTTGATGATGCCGCTGGCACGCACCGTGCCGTTGCTGGCGCCCGCGATCAGCGCGCTGGCGCTCGGCATGGGGCTGACGCAGCCCTCGCTGAATAGCCTGATCTCGCGCCGGGCCGGGCGCGAGGAACAGGGCGAAGTGCTGGGTATGTCGCAGTCGGTGGGCAGCCTTTCGCGCGTGCTCGGCCCGGCGGCAGCCGGGTTCTTCTTTGGGGAGTTCGGCCGGAACGCCGCCTTCCTGTGGGGAGCGGCGCTGGTTGCTGGCGCCTTGCTGGTGGCGTTCAAGCTGACCCGCGGGCTCGGCGCGGCAAAGCTGACAGGCCCCGAACCGGCGGAACCCACAAGATGAGCCCGCGCGGGCGTCCCCCTCCCGCAATCGGGTCGCCACGGCAGAAGGGCCGTCTCAAGGACGAGCTGCGTGCGCTCAAATCCCTGACCCCATATCTATGGCCGCGCGACGCCTTGGGACTCCGCGTGCGGGTCGTGCTGGCGCTGGCGTTTCTGCTTGCCGGCAAGCTCGTCAACATCTGCGTCCCGCTGCTCTACAAGCAGGCCGTTGACGCCCTTTCGCCATCGAAGGTCGTCATCGCCGTGCCGGTGGGATTGGTCATCGCCTACGGCCTCGCGCGGGTGATGTCGCAGGGCTTTAACGAGCTGCGCAACGCCATCTTCGCGAAGGTCAGCCAGCGTGCGATCCGCCGGATGGCGCTGTCGGCTTTTCGCCACATCCATGCTTTGTCGCTGCGTTTTCACCTCGAGCGCCGCACCGGCGGGTTGTCACGCGCCGTCGAGCGCGGCACGGCGGGGATCGATTTCCTGCTCTCTTTCATGCTGTTCAATGTACTGCCGACGTTGTTCGAGATCCTGCTGGTCTGCGGGATCCTGTGGCGGCTGTTCAATTGGACCTTTGCCGCCGTCACATTCACGACGATCCTCCTCTACATCGCCTTTACCTTCTCGATTACCGATTGGCGGGTGCGCTTTCGGCGCGAGATGAACGAGCGCAACACCGAATCCAACACCAAGGCCGTCGACAGCTTGCTGAATTACGAGACGGTCAAGTATTTCGCCAATGAAGAGCACGAAGCGCGCCGGTATGATTCGGCATTGCAGGCGTATGAACGCGCCGCGGTCAAGAGCGAAACCACCCTAACCCTGCTGAACCTCGGTCAGGGCACGATCATTGCGGTCGGGCTGGTTGGCGTGATGATCCTGGCGGGAGAAGGCGTCGCGGCGGTCGAAATGACGGTTGGCGACTTCGTGCTGGTCAACGCCTATCTGATCCAGCTCTATACGCCCCTCAACTTTCTCGGCATGGTCTATCGCAATATCAAGCAGTCCTTGACCGATCTCGAGCAGATGACCGCGCTGCTGGCGGTGAAGCCCGACATCGTGGACCGGCCCGGCGCGGCGGAACTGAAGGTCCGGGAGGGCTCGGTCGCGTTTCATGGGGTCGATTTCCGCTATGATACCAGGCGGCCGATATTGTCCGATGTCGATTTCCGTATCGCGCCCGGCGCGACGGTCGCGATCGTCGGCCCGAGCGGCGCCGGCAAATCGACGATCGCGCGGCTTCTCTTTCGGTTCTATGATGTCGATGCCGGCTCGATCGAGATCGACGGCCAGGACATCCGCGATGTGACCCAGGACAGCCTGCGCCGCGCAATCGGCGTGGTGCCGCAGGATACGGTGCTGTTCAACGACACGATTTACTACAATATCGCCTATGGGCGCCCCGGAGCGACGCAGGCGGAAATCGAAGAAGCCGCCCGACTGGCTCGCATCCACGATTTCATAACGACGTTGCCGGACGGCTACGAGACAATGGTCGGTGAACGCGGTCTGAAGCTCTCGGGCGGCGAGAAGCAGCGCGTCGCGATCGCCCGCGTCATCCTGAAAGCGCCACAGATCCTGATCTGCGACGAGGCGACCTCGGCACTCGACACCAAGACCGAGCGCGAAATCCAGGCGAGCCTCGCCGAGGTATCCGCCGGCCGAACAACGCTCGTTATCGCCCACCGTCTCTCGACGATCGTCGATGCCGATGAGATCGTGGTGCTGGACCGCGGGCATATCGTCGAGCGCGGCCACCACACGGACCTGCTGCTACGGCGCGGCGTCTATGCGACTATGTGGGCCCGCCAGCAAGAGGCCGTCCGGCGCGAAGCTGCCCTCGCGGCGGATTGAGCCGACAGAACGGCGCAGAGCTGATACGAGGACGAAGGGCCAAATGACGCGAATTTGTAAAGTATTGATTGTTGAGAACGATGACGACGTGCGCGATCTGCTGGGCGACATTTTCCACGACGAAGGTTTCCGCTTCGCGATGGTCAAGACGGGTGCGGAGATGCGCGACGCGCTCGACGAGGACGATTACGACATCGTCGTCATCGACGTGACCCAGCCGGGACACGAGGATGGCTTCGCATTGGCCGAAATTGCGCGCGATCAGGGATGCGGCGCGATCCTGGTGACCGGCGATCACCGCCATCTGGAGCGCCTCCAGACCAGCGGCCAGCACTACCTGCTGAAGCCCTTCCGCGTGCAGCGTCTAGTCGAGATCGTCGACAAGATCCTGGTGGAGACGGCGGCTAAATGCGTGCGCCGCAAGCGCGGCGACGGGTCCTTCTTTCCTGCCCGGATGGGGTGACCGGCGCCGCGCTGCTCCAGGCGCTCCGGCGGGGTGACCGGCGGGCGCTCGCGCGGGCCATCACCCTCGTCGAATCCTCGCGGCCGGACCATCGCGGCGAGGCCGAGCGGATAATCGAGGCGCTGCTGCCCGAAACCGGCAAAGCCGTCCGCATCGGCATTTCCGGGCCTCCGGGGGCCGGCAAATCCACTTTCATCGAGCGATTTGGCCTCGCAGGCATCGCGCTCGGACGGCGCATCGCGGTGCTGGCCGTGGATCCCGCCTCAAAGCGCGGCGGCGGCGCGATCCTCGGCGACAAGACCCGCATGGCCGAGCTGGCGCGCGCGCCGGAGGCCTTCATCCGCCCGTCTTCCGCCGGCGACACCCCCGGCGGCGTCGCGCGCCGCACGCGCGAGGCCATCTTGCTGTGCGAAGCGGCGGGATTTGATGCGATATTGGTCGAGACTGTCGGCGTCGGCCAAGCGGAAACAGCTGTCGCTGAGCTTGTCGACATGTTCGTCTTGATCCTGTCGCCGGCGGGAGGTGACGAGCTGCAAGGGATCAAGCGCGGCATCGTCGAGCTCGCCGATCTGATCCTGGTCAATAAGGCCGACGGCGAACTCGCCGCCGCGGCGCAGCGCACGGTCGCCGATTACGCGAGCGCGATGGGGCTGATCCGGCCGCCCTACCCCGAATGGCAAGTCCCGGTCCGCGCCGTCTCCGCGCTGGAGGGAACCGGCATCCGGGAGGTGTGGGAGGACGTCAATCGGTTCCACAACGCACTCGAACACACGGGCGCCTGGACGCGACGGCGGACGGAACAGGCTCGCGCCGCGCTGTGGTCGGAGATCGGCGACAGCCTCCTCGACCATTTCCGCGCCGCGCCCGGCGTCGCCCAGCACCTCGCCGCCGTCGAGGAGGAAGTAATGGCCGGCACACGCACCCCGACCGCAGCGGCGCGGGAACTGCTGATGTTGTTTGTCCGCGAGGCTTGCGAAGGCTCGGTTCCCCGCCGACGTACCGGCTTGACCAAACGCGGCCGCAAAGCGTAATGGAACCAGCGCTCGGCTCTCAAAGGAGCCGCGCGTCGTGTATTTATGTCGGCAATTTGTCGAGGTTGGGTATGGCGCGCAGATGTGGGATCACCGGCAAGGGTGTTCAGGTCGGGCACAATGTCAGCCATTCCAACGTTAAGACGAAGCGCCGGTTTCTGCCGAACCTGCAGCGTATTTCGGTCCTTTCGGACACAGTGGGATCGATCCGCTTGCGCATCACTGCAGCGGCGGTGCGGACCATCGAGCATAAGGGCGGCATCGACGCGTTTTTGCGCGACACGCCCGACC
>VAZT01000729.1 GCA_005884825.1 Alphaproteobacteria bacterium | reverse complement strand
TGCTCGCGGTCGCCGCGAAGCTGGCCTTTGACATGACGGTGCAACCGGCCGACCTCTATTCGATCGCTTCGGAGAGAGGATGAAGCGAGGGCGCGGTTCCCTCGGCGCCCTGCTGGTCCTTTCGCTATTGGGTTGGGGATCGGCGGCGCGGGCCGAGGGGCTCGTCGCGGACCTCACTAGTCACCTGATCGCGATCACGACCGGATTCACCGGCGCCTCCGTCGTGCTGTTCGGTGCGACCGACGGTCCCGGGGACGTCATCGTCGCCGTGCGCGGTCCCGAGCGCGAGATGACGGTCCGGCGGAAGAGCCGCGTTGCCGGCATCTGGGTCAACACCCAGCAAGTGACTTTCGCTAATTTGCCCAGCTTCTATGCTGTCGCCGCGAGCCGGCCGATGACCGACATTCTCTCACCGGCGGCTGCGGGCTTCTACCGTCTCGGGATAGCCAACCTGAAGCTGGCGGCCTCGACACCCGCGCCATCGGTTGTCGTCGACGCGTTCCGCACCGCGCTCGAACGCACCCAGCAAGAGGCGGGGCTGTTCGTGGAGCGTACGGGTAAAGTCGATTTCCTTGGCGAACGGTTGTTTCGCACGACGATCACATTTCCCTCGAATGTCCCGACCGGGACCTATCTCGTCGAGATCTTCCTGGTCCGCGATAAGGACATTGTCAGCGGGCAGACGACCCCGCTGGTTGTCTCTAAGGTAGGGGTCGACGCGGCGGTATTCGAATTCTCCACGCGCCAGCCCGGGTTCTACGGCGCGATTGCAGTACTGACCGCTGTAGTGGCAGGATGGCTGGCAAGTTTACCATTCAGAGGCGGCTAACCCTATCAGAAGCGGGGCCGGCAAAAGATCTACAGATGGCAGAGATCGCACATCAGCGCGTTTTCCTCGTTGTGGTCGACGAAACGGAGGAGCTTCAGATCGCCGTCCATTATGCAGCGCGCCGCGCTGCTCACACAGGCGGACGGGTTGCATTGCTCTACGTGATCGAGCCCTCGGAGCTCCAGCATTGGCGCGCGATCGAGGATTTGGCGCGCGAAGAGCGCCGGGAAGAAGCGGAACAGCTGATGCATCGGCTGTGCGAAGAGATATCGCCGATCGCCGGCTCTATGCCAATCGTCTATATCCGCGAGGGGGTGCGCCGTGATGAGTTGTTGGCGTTGATCAACGAGGAGCCGAGCATTTCGATACTAGTATTGGCCGCCGGAACCGGTCCCGAGGGACCGGGACCGCTCATCTCGTATCTGACCGGCAAGCCAGCGGCCCGGTTACGCGTTCCGATCACCATCGTCCCTGGCAGCGCCACCATGGAACAGCTGGATTCCATAAGTTGAGCGGCAAGCCCGAGCCGAGCCGAGGGTTGATTCGGTGAGCCGACGCCCCATGGTAAGAGCCCATCTCCCGTTCCTTTACCGTCGGAGCCCCTTAATGTTCATCCAGACCGAGCAAACGCCGAACCCGGCGACGCTGAAATTCCTGCCGGGGTGTCCGGTGATGACGTCGGAACCGGGGTGTTTCTTGGTGGCGATTTCGTCACGGTGACGAAGAGCGAAGAGGGGGACTGGTACCGGCTAAAGCCGGCGATACTTGCCGTTATCATGGAGCATTTTACCGCCGGTCGGCCCGTCTTGCTCGGCGATCCAGTAACCAGGGCGGCAGCGGCAACGAGTGAGGAAGACGAAGACGAGGTCGTGGCTCAGATTAAGGAACTGCTGGAGACCCGCGTGCGCCCGGCCGTCGCGCAGGACGGTGGTGACATAATCTTTCACGATTTTGAGGACGGCGTCGTCTATCTGCATATGCAAGGCTCCTGCTCCGGATGCCCGAGTTCAACCGCGACGTTGAAGGCGGGCATCGAGAACATGCTACGGCACTACATCCCGGAGGTGGTCGAAGTGCGCGCAGTCTAAGCGCCCCGATCGTATTCTGTCTGAGGTAGCGCGGCTGGCGAAGAGAGAGATCGGATCGACAGCCCTAGCTCTGGTGCAATGAGCGGCGCCGGCTCGCCGGGGGTTATCCTGGCCCTCGATGCGGCGGGGTTGGCGTGCTCGGTGGCCGTCAGTCTCGGCGAACAGGTGGTCGTCGAGGAGCGTATAGACACGATGCACGGCCAAGCTGAAGCGCTTCTGCCATTGGTGGACAAGGCTATGCGCGAGGCGGGGCAAATGGCCGCCTCACTCGACCTTGTCGTGGCAACCATCGGACCAGGCAGTTTTACCGGAATCCGCGCCGGGCTTGCGGCGGCACGCGGAATAGTGCTGGCGACTGGCGCGCGGCTGCTCGGCGTCACCAGCCTTGACGCAGTCGCAGTCGAAGCGGTCCGGAGGGACTGCTTGGAAACCCGCGTGTTGCTGGTCGCTCTCGAAAGCCGTCGCGAAGACCTCTACGTCCAATTCTTCGATCCGCATGGCGGTGCGCTTGGCGAGCCAGCGGCAATCATGCCGTTCTTGCTTCGCGAGGCTGTGACCGCGACCATCGGCGCGAACCCGTTGCTGGTCGCCGGCGACGCAGCGCAGCGCGCCGCGGCAGCGTTAGCGCAGCGGCCAGACACCGCCGTACTCGAAGGTTCGGCACCCGGCGCGGTCGGGAGTCTGCGAGCCGGGCTTCGCCGGTTGCGGCGCGGGAGCGCAGCGGATCTTCCGCGTCCGCTCTATCTTCGCCCCCCGACATCACACTAGCTGAGATACTGTAATACGCGAGCCTCGACAGAACATGACTTCGCGTATCGAGCCGCTGCCGCGCGGCGCGGTCGGCCCGATATCCCTGCTCCACCGCGCGTGCTTTCCTGATGATCCGTGGGACGCCGGAGCAATCGAGCAAATAATGGGCATCCCAGGGTTTTTTGGCCGAGTCGGGTGGGCGAAAACCGCCCCGGTTGGGTTTGCCTTGGCTCTTGCGCTTGGCGAGGAAGCTGAAATCGTGTCGCTCGGCGTCCTACCGGAGCATCGGCGGCGCGGAATTGGTTCGGCTCTTCTCGACGCGATATGCGGCGAAGCCCGATCGCGCGGCGCCGAGCGCGTCGTGCTCGAAATGGCGTCGGACAACGAAGCGGCGAGCGCATTATACGCTGGCAGCTGCCAACAGCCTTGCTGCCAATTTGAGCTTGCGTCATCCCATCTTGCCTGTCAGTTTCTTGCGCTTCATCACGGATGTTCTTGAAGGCGCACGAGTTTGAAGAAATCGTTCATTGAACCGATTGCTTCGCCGCCGAGTGTTAATTATATTCGAAATCAGACTCACGGCGGGATCATTGTGATGAACAACTCGGATCAGGGCAACGATTTGCTGACGTTGACGACGGAGATCGTCGCTGCGCACGTTTCCAACAATACCGTCGCGGTTGGTGATCTGCCCCAGCTGATCAACCAAGTATATAATTCCCTAGCCAACATCGGCAGTGTCCCGGCAATCCCGACAGAACGTCCGCAGCCTGCCGTTCCGGTCAAGAAATCCGTCAACCCGGATTACATCATCTGCCTCGAAGACGGTAAGAAACTCAAGATGCTAAAGCGGCATCTCAAGACCGCTTACAACATGACGCCCGAGGCTTATCGTGAGCGCTGGGGATTGAGTGCGGATTACCCGATGGTAGCCCCCAACTACGCTCGTCAGCGTTCCCGCCTCGCCAAGGAAATCGGTCTGGGAACCCGCGCAAGGCGGTCTCGGGCCTGATTGCTTGGCGCTTGCGGTCGACGATACGATGCGCCTTCATCGGTTAAGTAGGTGCATCCGATCCTTTCGGATATAGTACCGGTCGATGAGCCTCTCGATCACGGAGACGCGATGACCTCACGGTTGGAGCAACTCTGTCTCGAGAAGGGTCTAAAGATGACCGAGCAGAGACGGGTAATTGCGCGAGTGTTGTCAGAATCCGCCGATCACCCTGATGTGGAACAGGTCTACCGGCGAGCAACCGCGATTGACTCCCGCATCAGCATTGCGACCGTCTACCGGACGGTTCGGCTGTTCGAAGAGGCGAGCATCATTGCCCGGCACGATTTCGGCGATGGCCGATCCCGCTACGAGGAAATGCCGAGCGCGCATCACGACCATCTCATCGACCTGCAGTCTGGTCGGGTGATCGAGTTTCGCAACGAGGATATCGAACGTCTGCAGCAGATCGTCGCCGATGAACTTGGCTACGAGCTGGTCGGGCATCGCCTCGAACTGTATGCGGTTCCGCGTGGCGGAAAGCCGAGATCCGATACGGAATGACCGTTTCGCCGTTGGCTGAACGGCGTCCATTCGGGACGCCTCTGGACAAGTTCCCGCGAACCGGCCATTGCCCCAAACCGGACAAGGCCGGGTGATCACCGGCAACATGGTCGAGCAGCAATCAATCCCGCCGCTTGAGACGGCGCTGCCAGCGGCAACGCGATTGCATCCGACGATCGTCGATATCCGGTCCGGCCCCCTGCAGGTGCGGCTGGCAGAAACTACGGCAGATATCGAAGCCGCGCAGGCGCTGCGGTATCGCATCTTTTATGAGCGGCTCGGCGCCCAGCCACTGCCGGAAATGGCATGCCGACGGCGCGATGTCGACCAGTTTGATAACGATTGCGATCACCTCCTGGTGCTCGACCACAGCCACGGCGCCGGCAGGGTAGTCGGAACCTACCGGCTGATTCGGCGGGATACGGCAGCCCGCCTGGGTGGTTTCTATTCGGCCAAGGAATTCGACATTTCCTCTGTCGTGCTCCATGCCGGAGAGGTTCTCGAATTGGGCCGCTCGTGCGTCGATCCCGCTTATCGCAATCGGTCGGCCATGCAGCTATTGTGGAGCGGCATTGCTGCCTATGTCTTTCATTACGACATCGTCCTGATGTTTGGCTGTGCAAGCCTGCCGGGTACCAATGCCGATGCTCTATCCATGCCGCTTTCATATCTGCATCGATATCATCTCGCACCTCCGGCGCTGCGGCCGCGCGCTCTCGCCGAGCGCTACGTCGAAATGTGCCGGCTCAGACCGTGCGCCATCGATGCGCCTCAGGCAATGGCGACCCTGCCTCCGTTGATTAAAGGGTATCAAATACTCCCGCCACTACGAACGGCAATCCAAAGTTACATGGACCGCTTGAAGAATGGGTTCGCCGACGCTGAGGCTCGTTCGCCTCGCGCTCTATTTCGCTTGGACCGCCGGGCTGATGCCGGTTCAGTTGATCGGTCTGGCCCTGGGCCGCGATTGGACGAGCACTTTGCCAGTCTTCTATCATCGCTGGTGCTGTCGGATCCTCGGCTTTCGAATTCGAGTGATCGGCACACCAACCAGCGAGCGCCCGGTTTTATACGCGGCCAATCACATCTCCTACACCGACATTACGGTCCTCGGCTCGGTAATCCCCGGCTCCTTCATCGCCAAATCCGAGGTTGCTCGGTGGCCGTTCTTCGGCTGGCTCGCCAAGTTGCAGCGCAGTGTTTTTGTCGACCGCCGAGTGCGCAGCACCGTTGCCCAGCGGGACGCGATCGGCAAGAGGCTGGCTGACGGTGATGCTCTGATCCTGTTTCCCGAAGGCACGAGCGGAGACGGCAATCGTGTGCGCCCGTTCAAAAGCGCATTATTCGCCGCCGCTCAGAAGGTTGAAGGCATCCCTCCGGTAATTGTTCAGCCGGTTTCCCTCGCCTACACGCGCCTCGACGGAATACCGATCGGGCGGCTCTACCGGCCGTTATTCGCATGGTACGGCGCGGTCGACCTGGCGCCCCACCTATGGAGCATGGTGGGTCTCGGGACCGTCGAGGTCATAGTGGAATTTCATCCGCCGACCTTTCTGCGTGATTGCGGATCACGAAAGGCGCTGGCGGAATATTGTCATGCGCGGATCGCCGGAGG
>VAZT01000137.1 GCA_005884825.1 Alphaproteobacteria bacterium | reverse complement strand
CCATCTCTCTCGCCGCTGGACGGCGCCGATCATTCGCGGCGCAGGGCTCGTGAGGCGGTTCGACGTGTCGAGCGCGCCGGATCCAGTTCGGGGTCGATCCACCCGATATTGCCGTCGGTCCGGCGGTATACGAGATTTAGCTCGCCATGCGAGCGATTGCGAAACAGCAGCACCGGTGCCTCGGCGAGATCCATACGCATTGCCGCCTCGCCGACGGTAAGGCTTGGCAGCTCGGTACTCATCTCGGCAATCACCGCAGGTGCGCCGTTGAGGCCGCCCGCCTCGGCATTTTGTCCCTCGGCTTCCTCCCCGTCGGCCTCTGCCACCTCGCCTTCTTCCTCGCCGATAGGAGCCAGTACATAATCCATTGCCCGCTCGCCGCCGGACAGCGCCATCGCCGGCGCCCGCCGCAGATGGGTGATCGAGAACTCGGCGAGCAATCCGTCGAGCATGGACTCGCGCAGATCAGCCGCGGGCTCCGCAATCTCGAGGATCGCGCGGATGTTCTGTTCGACCGTGAGACCACGAAATATCGAGGCTTCTTGCGGCAGATAACCGATGCCGAGCCGAGCGCGGCGGTACATCGGAAGATCGGTGATGTCACGGCCGTCGAGGCTGACCGCCCCGGTGTCGGCGGCTATTAGACCGGTGATGATGTAAAAACAGGTGGTCTTTCCCGCGCCGTTGGGGCCGAGCAGGCCGACCACTTCGCCGCGCTGCACGGAGATGTTGACGTCGCGCAATACCGGCCGCCGCTTGAAGCTTTTGCCCAGACCCTGTCCGAGGAGGCCCCGATTATCGGCGCAATGCCGCGGCCGATGTGGATCGAAATTTCAGCCCGGCTCAGATGCGCTTCCTTCGAGACGATGACATGGGCCTCGATCGCGGTCTTGAAATATTTGCCGAGAATGGAACCCAGACTGCCTTCGATGTGGCGCCGCAATGACTCGCCGATTTCGGTCTGCTTGCCCGTGACACTGAGCTGCATGGCTCCAATTACCCCTTGCGGGCCGGGTTCGGCTGCCCGGCCAAAGACGTGGGAACGCCGCCGTGCCCGATCAAGCATTGCACCACCCTCTCGTCCCATCGTAACGGCCACTACCTAAGACTGCCGCGCGTTTAGGCTTCGAGCAGTTTTCCCCGGCGGCGTTGGACCGAAGAGGGAATCCGCATCGCTTCGCGGTACTTGGCAACAGTCCGGCGGGCGATGTCCACGCCGTCCTCGCGCAGCAATTCGACGATGCGCTCGTCCGACAGCGTGTTGTCGGGCGGTTCCGCGCCGATCAAGCTACGGATACGATGGCGCACGGCTTCCGCCGAATGCGATCCGTCGCCGCCGGAGGCCGGGATCGATGATGTGAAGAAATATTTGAGTTCATAGAGACCCCGCGGTGTCGCCATGTATTTGTTGCTCGTGACCCGGCTTACTGTGCTCTCGTGCATGCCGATGGCATCGGCGATGTCGCGCAGAATGAGCGGTCGGAGCGACTGGACGCCGCGCCGGAAAAAGCCGTCCTGTTGGCGGACGATCTCAGCTGCGACTTTGAGAATTGTGGTCGCCCGCTGGTGCAGAGACTTGACCAGCCAATTCGCCGCGTGCAGCCGCTCGGTCAAGTAATCCTTTTCCTCCTTCTTGCGCGCCGCCCGGCGGATTTCCGCGCAATATCTGCTGTTGACCAGCACACGGGGCAGGGTCTCGGAATTGAGCTCGAGGATCCACCCTCCCTCGGGTTGCGCGCGCATCAATATGTCGGGTACGACGGGCTGGGCGAGCGGCGGGTCGAAAGCCAATCCTGGCCGCGGATCGAGGGATTTGATCTCGGCGATCATGTCTGCCATGTCGGCGGCATCGACACCGCAGAGCCGAAGCAGCGCGCCGATGTTGCGGGCGGCCAGCAGCGGCAGGTTGTCGAGCAGACTCTGCATCGCCGGATCGAGCCGGTTACGGTCGCGCAATTGGAGGGCGAGACATTCGGACAGGTCGCGGGCGAACACGCCCGGTGGGTCGAACTGCTGCAAGCGGCCGAAAACGGCTTGGACCCGCCCGACCTCGCATCCGAGGAGTTGCGCTGCGCCGTCGAGCCCGCCGCGCAGGTAACCCGTCTCGTCGACCAGATCGAGAAGGTGAAGAGCGATGACCCGATCGACGGGGTCGTTGAGATCGGTCCCGATCTGCTCCAGCAGGTGCTCGCGCAAGGTGCGCGGGCGGGTTGCGGTATGTTCGATGTCCGGCCGGGCCCCGTCACCGGTCCCGTTGCGGCCATGCCACGAATAAGACTCGCCGCCGAAATCGACCGATCCATCCCCCTCCGTACCCGCTGCGGCATGCCAATGTTCGGCCGCCTCGGGTGTGAAATTGCCTGCCATCGCCTCCGGCAAGGGCGGTGCCGGACCCTCTGCGGCTGCGGTGCCGTTAGCAGGCGCAGGCTCTTCGAGCCGCGGCTCGCGGCGTTCGAGCAACGGGTTCTGTTGGATCTCCGCATCGATGTATTGTGTCAGCTCGAGGTTCGAAAGCTGCAGCATCTTGATCGCCTGCTGCAGCTGGGGCGTCATGACCAGCGTCTGGGTCTGGCGAAGCTCGAGCCGTTGCGAATAACCCGTCCTGTTCACATCCCGCTCCGTTCAGGAGCGGCTTATAGGCTAAACCTATCTCCCAGGTAAACGCGTCTGACGTCCGCGTTGGAAACGATCTCGGCGGGCGCCCCCTCCATCAGCACCCGGCCTTCGTGCAGGATATAAGCACGATCGACGATTTCGAGGGTTTCGCGCACGTTGTGGTCGGTGATCAGGACGCCGATCCCACGGTCCTTCAGATGAGCGACGAGGCTGCGGATGTCCGCTACGGCGATCGGATCGATCCCGGCCAGCGGCTCGTCGAGGAGGATGAAATGCGGCTGGGTCGCGAGCGCCCGGGCGATTTCGCAGCGCCGCCGCTCGCCGCCGGACAGCGCCATCGCCGGCGCCCGCCGCAGATGGGTGATCGAGAACTCGGCGAGCAATCCGTCGAGCATGGACTCGCGCAGATCAGCCGCGGGCTCCGCAATCTCGAGGATCGCGCGGATGTTCTGTTCGACCGTGAGACCACGAAATATCGAGGCTTCTTGCGGCAGATAACCGATGCCGAGCCGAGCGCGGCGGTACATCGGAAGATCGGTGATGTCACGGCCGTCGAGGCTGACCGCCCCGGTGTCGGCGGCTATTAGACCGGTGATGATGTAAAAACAGGTGGTCTTTCCCGCGCCGTTGGGGCCGAGCAGGCCGACCACTTCGCCGCGCTGCACGGAGATGTTGACGTCGCGCAATACCGGCCGCCGCTTGAAGCTTTTGCCCAGACCCTGTCCGAGGAGGCCCCGATTATCGGCGACCAGCCGCGGCCGAAGCGCGGCTGCAGTGGGGGTTCGCACCCCGTGTGGTTCTCCACTCCGGCTCACGGTTTTGGCGCGCCGCCGCGGGGCGCGCCGCCAGGGGGTATTCCGGTCGGGACCGCCGCCTGATCCTGCCGGACGAACAAGCCCTCGACCCGACTCGCAGCTGCGCCTGGCGTCGCGGGAGCGGCCATCATGCGGCTGATATTGTTGTTCAGATCCATGACGGCGTACTCGCCTCTGATGGTGTTAGGGCCGCGCGTGACAGTGACGTTGCCGAGGAGCGTCGCGATCCCGCTATCCGCGTTGTAGACCCCGTAATCGCCGCGGCCGACATCGGTCTGGGTCGAGACCAGGACGTGGCCCTGCGCATCAACGCGGCTGATCCGAGAACCTTCGTCGGCCGCGCCGAGCGGCGGCGCCGCGTTCCGCGGCTTTGCCGGCGCCGTAGCCGGCACAGCTTTGTCGGGCTTGGCCGCAGCTGCGGCTGGCTTTTCTTTTGTCATGTGAGCCGTCAGCACATCGGCATGGATGACCTTTACATCCCGTATCGCAACCGCGTCGCCGCGGGCGACGGCGATCTGTTTCTGGTCGTACCATTCGAGGCTGTCGCGCGCCGTAACCATATCGGTTGCGGTCGTCATTTTCAGCGCCTTGCCGGTGACGATGCCGATCTGCTGGTCGACGTCGTAGACAGCCTGGTCGCCGACCACGGTCTGCCGCTCGCCCTTGATCGTGACGTGGCCGTCGGCGTCGAGGCGATAGATCTCCGTCTCGCCTCCCGTCTCCTTGCTTTCCGCCCCTTTGCCCCCCGTCCCCTTGGTAGGGCGGTAATGCGCGGTCAACGTATCGGCATGGACCTCGGTGGTCCCGCGTTTCGCCATCGCGTTACCGCGGGCGATGTAGACCTGTGCATCCTGCTGCCACTCGATGCCGTGATCGGCAGAAACTTCGATCGGCCGATCCTCCGAGACACTTCCAAGGCTCAGTCCTTGCGCGGCCGCGAACGGCGAGCCGGACAGCGCGCCGACATAGACCAGGCCCGCCGAAGCGATCGCGTGAACGAAACGGTCAGCTCGCATCGCGTCTCGCCTTGACGCCCACTGGGGCTCCCACTGGGGAGTTTGCCGAGGGCGGCTTGGCGTCGCGCTTTGCCAAGCTGGGGGACTGCCCTGCGGGATCGGGCTTTGTCGCCGGCGTCGTCGCTGCCAGGGCGGCAAGCGGATTGGTTGTAACGGTGCTTTCCGGCGCAACTGGCGCCACGGCAGCTGCCTCTAGCGCCGCCGCTGTCTCGGCTACCTCGGCGGGAAGGGTGGGGGGGGCGGCAGCCGGGCGGGCGCTCGCCTTCGTCCCTTTCAGCAAGAGGTTCGATTTGTCGGTAAAGACGATCGTGTTGCCTCTGTCGAGGACGCGAAACCCCTGCGCGGTGATGTCTCCCGACGGACCATGCCCGGTTACCGGGTCGTTGCCCGCGGCGCTGTCGGCGGCGACATCGACATGGGCGGCGTTCGTCACGAAGCGCGTGCCGTTCTCGTGCACCAGGTTGACGTCGCCGAACAGATCGAGCAGTTGCGCTTGCGATTGATACATCGCCGTGGCGGCGGTCACCACGACTAGGGCGCCGTTGTGCATGGTCATTTCCGCCCGCGGGCGTTCCAGCGACATCAGGTCGTCTCGGTTGGATGCTTGCCGGCCAATCGCCGACGTTACGACATAGGGACGGTTTTCGCGGTCCACCCCGGCATAGCGGGGATTGAGCATTCGCAGTTCGTGCGCTTCGCGCAAGTCGATAACCGGAAACCCGAACCGCACGCTCTCCAGCAGCGGGACGAGCCGCGGCCATAGGGCGACCAGAACCAAAAGCGCGACGCCGATAACGGGCAACAGGCGCCTCAACAGTGCGACACGACGGCTGTAACGGTCGGTATGGCGCGGGCGCCAACCCGCCGCGGGTGCGGGTCGGGCCGGTCTCGCGATGGCGGCCGGCATCGGGGGGCCGGCCCGGCTTTTGAGCGCGCTCATGGGTACGCCCGCGCCAGTGTCATGCGATGCCGGCCCGCAGGCAATCGTGCAGGTGCACAAAGCCGACGGGTCGCGCCCCTTCGTCGACGACAAACAGCGAGGTGATCGCGAACCGGTTCATGACGCCCAACGCATCAGCCGCCAATGCCGTCGCCGCGATCGTTTTCGGGTTCCGATGCATTACCGCTCCGACGGTCTGGCGAAGGAGCGAATCCCCCATGTGCCGGCGTAGATCACCGTCCGTGATCACGCCGACAATGCGCCCGTCCGTCGCGCACACGCCGACACAGCCGAAACTCTTCGCCGTCATGACCAGGATCGCTTCGGACATTGGTGCGTCTGGCGGCACCAAGGGCACCTCGTCCTCCGGATGCATGATGTCGCGGACCCGCAACAGGCGCCGCCCGAGCCGGCCACCCGGGTGATAGAGACGGAAATCGGCGGACGAAAAGCCCTTACGCTCGAGCAGCGCGAGCGCCAGCGCATCGCCGAGCGCGGCCATCATCGTCGTCGAGGTCGTCGGAGCCAGACCCATCGGACAGGCCTCGGCGGCGGCCGGCAGCAACAACACAACATCGGCCGCCGCGGCGAGGGTCGATCGCGCGCCGCCGGTAATCGCGATCAGCGGAATGTTGCACCGGCGCGAATAGGCGACGATGTCGGCGAACTCGGCCGTTTCACCGGAATTCGACAAGGCGAGGACGGCGTCTTCGGAGCCGATCATGCCGAGGTCGCCGTGGCTCGCCTCGACGGGGTGGACGAATTGCGCCGGGGTGCCGGTCGATGCAAGGGTCGCAGCGATCTTCCGGCCAATGTGGCCGCTTTTCCCCAGCCCGGCGACGACGATCCGCCCGCGCGCAGCAGCGCAAGTGTCGACGGCCGCTTCGAACGCACCGTCGAGGGCTTCAGCGAGGCTTTCCAGCCCGGAGATCTCGGCGCGGATGACGCGTCGGGCAACGGCGAGATCGGCGCTTCCCGCCGCCTCCCGCGCGCGCTTCTCGGCCACCAGGAAATCGCTCATGGCGTCCGGATGACCCGTTCGGTTTGCAAATTCGATACCCCCCTTCCCCGGCGCGCACAGTTAATGCGCGAAGATGTCTTGCTCCGACCAGCCTCCGAGATCAAGCAGAACGCGATGCGGCAGGAAATCAAAGCAGGCGCCGGCCAATTGCTCGCGTCCCTCGCGCGCCAGCATTGCGTCGAGTCGGCTGCGCAGCGCGTGCAGGTGCAGCACGTCCGAAGCAGCATAGCGAAGCTGCTCTTCGCTCAGGGTCTCCGCCCCCCAGTCCGAGCTCTGCTGCTGCTTCGACAAGTCGATGTTCAGAAGGTCCTTGCACAGGTCGCGCAAGCCGTGCCGATCGGTGAATGTCCGCGCCAGCCGCGAGGCGATCTTGGTGCAATAGATCGGCGTCGCCATGACCCCGAGGTAATGATAGATCATCCCCAGGTCGAAGCGCGCGAAATGGAACAGCTTGGTGACGCCGCGGTCGGCCAGCAATTCCCTCAGCCGCGGCGCCGCGTAGGCCCCCGGCGCGAACTGCACGAGATGCACGTCCCCATCGCCGGCCGACAGCTGCACGAGGCACAGCCGGTCGCGATGCGGGTTGAGCCCCATCG
>VAZT01000136.1 GCA_005884825.1 Alphaproteobacteria bacterium | reverse complement strand
GATAGTTGACGCTGCCCTTTCACGGCGGTAACAGGGGTTCGAATCCCCTTGGGGACGCCACTACTGAAAAACACCGCCGATGATCTCGCGAAGATAGCGATCCAAATCTGAATTGCGAGCCATTGCCGTAGGCTGGAACCAAGAAGCTGGTCTAAAGTCGGGACAAGCCCGGCAAAAGGGGCGTCTGCGCTGGAGGAGGACGATGCAGTCGTTTGTGCGCGATCGCGACAAGCTTGCCCCCTATGCGGACACTGCCGGCATGAGACGCCGCGACCTCCTCACCCTTGCCGCGCTCGGTCTGGTCGCCGGTGCCCCCGGCTCGGCCATTGCCGCAGGACCGGACGGCCAGCTGACGTGGGGGGTGCACGTGTCGCTCGCCCCGGTGTGGTTCGATCCGGCCGACGTGTCGGGGATCATCACGCCGTTCATGGTGCTCTATGCGCTGCACGATGCGATGGTGAAATTGATGCCAGGCCAATCTCCGGCGCCGAGCCTTGCCGAGGCGTGGTCCGCATCGGAAGACGGCCTTACCTATGATTTCACGTTGCGCCAGGGCACGCTGTTTCACAATGGCGACCCGGTGACTGCGGAGGACGTGAAATTTTCGTTCGAACGCTATCGCGGCGCCTCGCACGATTTGATGATGGAGCGGGTCGCCGCGGTGGAAATCCCCGACGCCCGGCACGTTCGCTTCAAGCTCAAAAGGCCGTGGCCTGATTTTCTGACCTTCTATGCCAGCGCCACCGCCGCCGGCTGGATCGTGCCCAAGAAATATGTCGAAAAAGTCGGCGACGATGGGTTCAAAAAAGCGCCGATCGGTGCCGGGCCCTACAAATTCGTCTCGTTCAATCCGGGGGTCGAGCTGGTATTGGAGGCCTTCGACCAGTATTGGCGCAAGCCGCCCAATGTGAAGCGGCTCGTGTTCAAGGTGATTCCCGACGAGAGCACGCGGCTGGCTGCTCTGAAACGCGGCGAAATCGATATCGTCTATTCGGTCCGCGGCGAGCTCGCCGAGGAGCTCCAGCACACGCCGGGCCTCACCCTGAAGCCCGCGGTCGTGCAGGGCGTATTCTGCCTCTATTTCCCCGACCAGTGGGATCCGAAATCGCCGTGGCACGACGAGCGGGTGCGGCGGGCCGCCAGTCTTGCAATCGACCGCCAGGGCACGAACGAGGCTCTGACGCTCGGCTATTCGCTGATCACCGGCAACCCGATCGTCCCGGACCATTACGAGTTCTTCTGGCAGCCCCCGGCCCCGGTCTACGATCCGGACAAGGCCAAGCAACTGCTCGCCGAAGCGGGTTACCCCAAAGGCTTCGACGCCGGCGATTACGTTTGCGACTCGTCCTACTCCAACATCGGAGAGGCGGTGCTCGACAATCTCCAGGCAGTCGGCATCCGGCCGAAGCTTCGGCCGATCGAGCGGGCGGCCTTCATCAAGGGATTTGCCGAGAAGACCTTCAAGAACATCATCCAGGCTGGTCCGGGGGCGTTTGGCAATGCCGCGACCCGCCTCGAAGCCCATGTCGTGAAGGGCGGCGTATTTGTGTATGGCAGCTACCCCGATCTCGACGAGCTCTACCAGCAGCAGGCGGTCGAACTCGACCATAAGAAGCGCGAAGCGATCCTGCACAAAATGCAGCAGGCGGTTTACGAGCGGACGATCTACGCGCCGATCTGGCAATTGGCCTTTATCAACGGCGTCGGTCCGCGGGTCGGAGAATCGGGGTTCGGGCTGATCGCCCGTTTTCCGTACACCGCGCCCTACGAGGACATCACGTTGAAAGGGGCGTAGCGCGCGAAAGCCGTGACATCCGCGCATTGCTGACCTACCTTCGCCAGGGAGATGATTCAATGAGCGCGGCAAGGGTTCCCCCACGCTTCTTCCGCGAGAAAGACGGATTGGGGTCGGGGTGAAATGATCGCAGCACCCGGTCTCGATGTGCCATTGGAGCTGCGCGCGCGTCTGGCCGATCTTTATTGCGCTTACGGTGACGCCGTCGACGAGGGCGACCTCGAGCGCTGGCCCGATTTCTTTACCGCGGATTGTCTTTACAAGGTGATGCCGCGCCAGAATTTCGAGCAAGGCCTGCCGATTGCGCTGATCTATTGCGAGAGCCGGAACATGCTCGTCGACCGCGTCGTCGCGTTGCGCGAAACGGCGCTCTTCGTGCCCCGGACGGTGCGTCATTTAACCGGCAACGTCCGGCTGCGGGCAGTGGAGCCGGAGGGTCTGCGTTTGACCGCAAATTTCGCGCTGTTTCAAACGATGACCGACCAGCCGTCCGAGGTATTCCTGTGCGGCCGGTACCATGACCGCGTGGTCGATGATGCCGGCTGCCTGCGCTTTGCCGAGAGAATCTGCGTCTATGATTCGACGATTGTTCCGACTTCGCTTGTTTACCCCGTGTAGGGAAGTGATGGGAGGCCGAGCATGGTAAAACCAATCCCCGAGGGCTATCACAGCGTGACGCCCTATCTGATCCTGAACGCCGCCAGCGATGCGATTGCGTTTTACAAGAAAGCGCTCGGCGCCGCCGAGGTGATGCGCATGGACGACCCCCGCGGCAAGATCCATCATGCCGAGATCAGCATCGGCGGCTCCCGCGTCATGCTGGCCGACGAGCATCCGGAGATCCAGGCGCTCAGCCCCAAGACGATCGGCGGTTCGCCCGTCTCGATCCATCTCTACGTCGAGGATGTCGATGCGGCGGTCGAGCGCGCCGTCACCGCCGGAGCAAAGCTGATCCGACCGGTGGCGGATCAATTCTACGGCGACCGCGTCGGCGGGATCGAGGACCCGTTCGGCTACCGCTGGTTCATCGCGACCCACAAAGAGGATCTGACGATGGACGAGATCCGCCGCCGCGCCGCGGCGCAATCGAGCTGACGCTTCAATCGGGCCGGCCGCAGGGCCAAATAGAACCACGCAATACCAAGGAGATCGCGATGGACGACAAGACCCGCACCGAGCTCGAGGCCGCGACGTTCCGCCGGCTCGTGCAGCATCTGCGCGAGCGGACCGATGTGCAAAACATCGATCTGATGAACCTGGCCGGCTTTTGCCGCAACTGCCTGTCGAAATGGTACCGCGCCGAAGCCGAGGACCGCGGCCTCGCGCTGTCCGATCCCGAATCGCGCGAGATCGTCTATGGCATGCCCTACGACGAGTGGCGGGCAAAATACCAGAAGGAAGCCAGCGCCGAGCAGAAGGCCGCCTTCGCCGCCGCGCAGAAGCATTGATCCTCGACGAGGGCGCCGCTATCGTTAGCGCCGCCGCCGGGGGCGGCATTGCAATGGGGATGAGGGGGAACAATGGCCGATTTCGGCGGCATTGCGGGTGAGCAGCTCAAATCGTTGATCGAGCGCATCGAGCGGCTCGAGGACGAAAAGCGCGCGCTCGGCGAAGACATCAAGGAGGTCTACGCCGAGGCCAAAGGCACCGGCTTCGACCCGAAGATCATGCGCCAGCTCATCAAGATCCGCAAAATGGACAAGGACGAGCACGACGAGCAGGAGAGCCTCCTCGACCTCTATAAGCGCGCGCTCGGAATGTTGCCGGATGCCGCCGCGAGCGCCCAGGCGGCGGAGTAAGCGCGCAGCCTGCAGCTGATCGGCGACGGGGGTGCGCTAGCGCCGCAGCGCCGCGAGGTGTGTGCGCTGTCCGTACTTTTTTCGCTGTTCTTGCTGTTTTTTGCAGCGAAATACAGCCACATCGCAATTGGCGGCTGCTCATGAGCACGGAGGCGGCCGTTTCGCCGTTCGGCGAATGACCCCCCGGTTCGACTTTAACCCCGTCGGGAACCGGGTTGGCATCGGCCCGTGTTCCTATAGTTAAAATGTCCGATCCCGACGATCGACAGGACTTCTCAGCGCGACGCGGCTGTCTTTGGGCGCCCGCGTTGATCCTAGCGCTTGCCGTGCTTGTCGCGACATTGGCTCTCGTCGCGCAACATCGGCTTCCGTTTCATCTTGGATCGCCGACGACACCCAGCATCTTCCCTACTCAACAACCGAGATGACCTGGATGCCAAAACGCTTCGCCTCAAGAGAATTACAGAAGATGATACCGAGACCGCCCTCGCGAGATCGGCCCGTGTCGGCACCCGCACGAGTTGGCCGGCGATGAATTCGAGATGGTCTTCGATCAGAGCGAAGTCGGTTCTCGCCTGATCGGCGCGGCGCAACGTGAGGATGTTTTTTTCTGACATGAGCGCGTTATAAGGGAGCGCCCCCTGGTCAGGCCCGATCTCCGATTGCGCAGCGCAGCTCATTTAGAGTTGGTCGGCAACCGCCGAGTGGTAACGGCGCAGTGCGGCGAGGTGGTCGCTCATCGTGTGGCCGGGGATGCGCTTGTGGTGGCGGCGGTTGAAGGTCGTCGTCAGGCAGAGGTGGGACGCGCCGGCCGCTTTCCAGAAACGGGCTTCCTTCCCCCAATCGGCTTCCGTTCCGGTGCCCATCGACACCCAGACCTCGACCCCGACCTTGGCGGGGTTGCGGCCCGCCTCTTCGGTCAGACGGCGCAATTGGCCAAAGATGTCGAGCGCGCTCTGGTCGGGCGGGTAGGCGTTCGGCATCCAGCCGTCCCCCAATTTGGCGACGCGCGGCAAGGTGCGCTCGTGATGACCGCCGAACCACACCGGCACCTTACCTGAGGCGGGCCGCGGGTTGATCCCGGCGTCCTCGATCGTGTGCCATTTGCCTTTGAATGTCACATGCGGCTCGGCCCACAGCCTTTGCATCACCTGCACCTGCTCCTCGGAGCGGCGGCCGCGGTTGTGGAAATTCTCGTTGAGCCCGGTGAACTCGACCTCGTTCCAGCCGACCCCGATGCCGAGCCGGAACCGGCCGCCGCACAGCACATCGAGCGAAGCCGCCTGCTTGGCGACGAGAACGGTCTGGCGCTGCGGCAGGATCAACACGCCGGTCGAAAATCCGAGCCTGTTCGTGCAGCCGGCGAGATAGCCGAACAACACAAACGGGTCGTGGTATAGCCCGGCCCCGGTGCGACCAGGTTCCGGCGCGCTGGCCTCGCTGGCGCCGAGCACATGGTCGGGCGCCTCGACGAAACCGTAGCCGATCGCCTCGGCAGTCTGCGCGTATTCGCGCACGGTCGCCGGATCGCCGCCGATATCGCCCAATGGCAATAATGCGCCCAATTGCATCGTTTGACTCCTATTACTTTCCCGGCGAAGCCTGCCCCTGGCAGGGAACAGGGGGCCGGGACCATTTCCGCCATGGATACCGGTCTTCGCCGGCAAGACAAGAAAGCAACCCTACACCGCCGGGGCGCGGCCGACCACGGCAGTGATCGGGTCGCTGAAATCCTCGACCCATTCCGCCAGCTTGTGGGTCTCGATCCGCTCGAACCCGGCGTGGCGGAGATAGAGCTCGACGAGCCGGGCATGGCCGTCGCCTTCGAGCGCCCGCCAGATCGCGACCGCCTTTGTCCAGAAGCAACGGTTGGAAAAGCTGATGACAAGCGGCCCGCCGGGCCGCAGCACGCGTGCGAGCTCTCGCAGCATCGCTACCGGCTGCTCCAGATACTGGATCGACACGCAGACCGTCACGGCGTCCACGGTGGCGTCCGCCAGAGCCAGATTCGGGTCGCGGTTGAGGTTCTGGACGAACCAGCGGGTGAGCCGCGGGTTCGCGGCGAGCTCGGCCGCATTCATGCCATGGCCGATCACCTCGGCATACTCGATCTCGGGCGGCAGGTGGCTGACCCAGCTGCTCATCAAGTCGAGCAAGACGCCACCCGCGGGCAGGGCAATCCGATAGAACTCGGTCAGCGCCGCGATCGCGCCGTCGTCGATGTGGCAAACCAGCCGCGGCAGCTCGTAAAAGAGCTCGTCCTCTTCCGCGTCGATCTTCGCAAAGGCCCCCCGCGGCAGCCCGAGCCTGTCGTCCATATCAGTATCGCTCGCTCCCGCTGCGTCACCCGGCACCGGTTATCGGCGCGCGGTGCAGCATTATGAACGCAAACGGGGCCGGGAGCGCGATAATCGCGCTGTGGCCAACGCGCGCTTACTTGCGCAAAGCGCTGCTCCAGCGGCAATTCGGGGCGGGTTGCCGCACCCGTTTTGGGTTTGGCACTGTATCATCTGAATGCATCTGAGCACTAGCCATGTGTATATCAAGTGGAACATTGGCCGAATACCGATATCGCGAAGTAAAGCGCTGTTAAGCGTAGGAAATCAATGACAGCCGCCTCGTCCTCCGCGCTGTCTGCGGCAGTCTGATTTTCCTCGATCTCCTAGCGGCTCGCCTTGGTAGTCCGTGGGGAGCCGAGCGCTGAGTTATCACGCGTTAATACTTTAATACTTTGCGTTGCGGGGGTG
>VAZT01000135.1 GCA_005884825.1 Alphaproteobacteria bacterium | reverse complement strand
TCGAAAACTTGGCGAAGCTCGATCTCGCCTTCTGCTGCTTCGCCGTGCGGAGAGGGGCAGTGCTTGGCTCAGTCGATCGCTTCTTCTTTCGAGTTGACTTGGATCAGCCAATAGCCGGCGATCAAGTCCTTGGTCTCGGGGAACGGGCCTTCAATGACGTGGGCTTTCCGCCGGAGAATTTGATGCGCGCGCCCTCGAGCTGGGTTGCAGGCCTGCCAGATCCAGCAGGATTCCGGCCTTTGCCATTTCCTCGTTGTACTTCGTCATCGCGGCAATCAGCCGGTCGTCCGGCATCGCGCCGGCTTCGGAATCCTTGCTGGCCTTGACCAACATCATGAATCGCATCGACCTGTCCTTCTCGAATGTCACATTGGGGCGAAGCGCACGGCGGCGACCGGGGGCAGCCGCGCTTCCGGCATCGTCCACGAATCGCCGCCGTCCTCCGACATCCACAAGCCACCGCTGGTCGAGCCGAAGGCTAGCCGCTCGCCGCTCTCGTCGACCCCCAGGCCGTGGCGCCAGACCAAATCATAGGCGTGATGCTGCGGCAGGCCCCGCGTCAGCACATCGAAGCTGCGGCCGCCGTCGCGGGTGCGGGCGACCACGACCTTGCCGTCCACCGGAATGCGCCGCTCGTCCTTGATCGCGGGGATGAACCAGGCGGTGTCCGGGTCGGTCGGATGCGCCGCGACGGCAAAGCCGAATTTCGACGGGCGGATCGCCGTCACTTCGCGCCACGTCGCCCCTGCGTCTTCAGAGCGAAAGACTCCGTTGTGGTGCTGACACCACACGATTTCGGGGTACGCGGCGCAGCGCGCCAGCCGGTGGACATCCTGGACGATCGGATTATCGCGCTGCTTCGGCGGCATATACTCTGCATACATGCCGCGGTTGATGAGCCGCCACGAGCCCCCTGCGTCGGTGCTCGCCCAGACGCCGGCGGTCGATACGCCGATTCGGATGTCGGAGGGATCGCGCGGATCGATCAGCACCGAGTTGATGCCCGGCTGCTCGCCGCCAGCGACACCCGCCCACTGCCGGCGCTCGGGCATGTGCCACAGCGCCTCGTTCAGCGACCAGGACGCGCCGCCGTCATCGGAGCGGAAGAGACCGCCCGGCATTGTGCCTGCCCACAGGCGCCCCGGTGCACCGCCCGGCTCGAGCACCCAGATCTTGCCAAGCGACCAGGGATGTGGATCGTCACCGGAATCCTCCGGCTTCGGCGGGAACACCGGGACCGCCATCTCGCGCCACGTGCCCGCGCGGTCGCGGCGCCACAGCTTGGCGCCGAAATGGCCGAGATCGAGCGCCGCCCAGACCGAACCTTCGGCGTCCGCCAACACCGCGGAGACCGGATCGCCGAGGAACCGAACGTCGGTGATTTCCCAGACGCCATTGCTGCGCGCCAGCTCGAAGAGACCCTTGCGGGTCCCGACATGCAGCCGATTCTCCATGCTTCTCCTCCGTTAACCACCTGATAATGCTTGAAACACATAGATCTCGTCGCGCGGACCGACCGGGTCGGTCAGCCGGACACGGTCGCGCACCGCCTGGCCGTTGACATAGACGGCGACGTGCCGGCGCAGCGCGCCCTGGTCGTCGAGTACATAGCCGCGCAACGCCGGGCGGGACGCAAACACCTCGGCAAGCGCGGCGCCGACCGTGGCGCCTTTGACTTCCGCCGAGGGCGCGGGCAGAAACCGTTGCAACGCAGAGGTGAAGGACACCGTCGGCACGACAATCCTCGGTCTTGAAGTGTCATGTTGATATCAACATTTGTAGGTGGTGTCAAAGTGCGACGATTTGCCTTTCGAAACCACCCTCGAAGTGCGGGACGCCTGCCTGTGCCTGCATTTGCAGCGGGCAGCGCGGGCGGTGGCGCGACGCTTCGACGCGGCGCTGCGGCCGCTCGGACTGACCAGCGGGCAGTTCTCGCTACTGATGTCGCTCAACCGCCCGGAGCCGGCGAGCATCGGCAATGTGTCCAGCTTGCTGGCAATGGACCGCACTACCTTGACCGCCAATCTGAAGCCGCTGGAGCGGCGCGGTTTGGTGACGGTCGCGGCCGACGATGCCGACAAACGCACGCGCCGCCTGAGCCTGACGCCGGCCGGCCGGGCACTGCTGAGTACGGCAGTTCCGGTGTGGCGGCGAACCCATGCGGAGATCGATCGCCTCCTGACCGGGTCCAGCCCCGATCGCCTGCGCGCCGATCTGCGCGCGCTTTCCTAAGCCCCGATTGAGCCTCTATCCGAGCGCACCCGATTCGTGGAGCGCGGCGGCCTCGGCCGGTGAGAGGTCGAGCAGCTCACTGAGGACGGCCCGCGTATCAGCGCCGAGTTCCGGGGCGGGTGCGGACACCCGGCCGAAGCTGGCCTGCCACGGCAGGCCGGGCAGAGTGCCTGCGCCATGGGGTTCCCAGAACCCGCGCGCCTCGAGGTGATTGCTGTTGACGAGATCCCGGGAGTTAGCGAGGGCCGCCGCCGGGATACCCGCCCGCAGCAGCTCGGCCTCGGCGGCAGCGGCGGGTATTGGGCGCGCCCACGCGGTGATGGCCTGGTCGATTGTCTCACGGCGTTGTCGGCGCTCGCCAATTCCGAGTTCGGCCATCGGCGCCAGGTCCGGTACGAGCGCACACAGGTTTCGCCATTCCGCATCGGTGGTGGCGACGAGGCTGACCCAGTCGTCCTCGCCGGCGCAGCGATAGACGCCATGGGGAGCGTGCTGGTCGGAAGCGTTGCCGCGCGGCTGCGGCGGGGCCGCGAGCTGGGCGCCCAGCAAGGGTTCGGCCATGGTCCACAGCATCGCCTCGATCATCGAAAAATCGATCCGGGCGACACCGCCTGCCCGGTGCCGGTGCCACAGCCCGGCGGCGACGATGAAAGCGAGCATCAGCCCGCACATCGGGTCGAGCCAGGCGAATCCGACCCGTGGCGGAATATCGGGATGGCGATTGAGCCCGGCGAAACCGGCGTAGCACTGCAAGAGGGTGCCGTAGGCCACGGCGTGCGCCTCCGGCCCGGTTCGCCCGAGACCGGAGGCCGAGACATAGAGCAGATCCGGATTGAGCGCCTGCAGATCGGTGGCGCCGAGTCCCAATCTTTCCATGACGCCCGTAGCGAAATTTTCGACGACGACGTCGCAGCGCCCGGCGAGCGCCCGCGCGACAGCGACCGCTTCCGGGTTCTTCAGGTCGAGGACGATGCTTCGTTTCGCCTGGCCGAGAACCGTGTGCAGTTCCGAGGCGCGTCCGGGGTCGCCGCGTCCAGGCGCCTCGACCTTGATGATTTCGGCGCCCATCGCCGCGAGATAGCGCGTCGCCGTCGGGCCGGCGATAACCCAGCTGAAGTCCAGGACGCGAATGCCCGAGAGGGGCATCGGCCCCGCTCTGCGATCGGCCGAATTGCTGCTGGCCGTGGTGACCTGCAGCCCGAAGGGAGGTCCCGGAGCCTTGACCATTCGTCCCCTGAGCTCGACCCTTCTCCAGAATTTGCGGTGCGCGAGTTGCGGCGATTCGAGCTGTTCCGCCGGCTCGCGCAGCGGAAAGCTCGGCACATGAGCGGCCTGGGCGCGATCGGCGATCAATTGCTTGCTGTACTGGCGGCTCCATGCGGACATCAGCGCATGGAGCGCGTCCCAGTTGGCAACCCGGTCGGGCTTGGTGGCGAAACGCGGGTCACAGGCCCAGTCGGGCGAGCCCATTACGGACAGCCACGCCGTCCACTGACGCTCTTCGCGCGGCGAGATCGCGACATACCCGTCGCTTGCGGGCAAGATCGTGACCGTGGCTCCGTTGCCGTCCGCCTCGCGCTTCCGCGGGCGCGTTTTCCCTCCCAGCCCGGCTCGCGCCAGCTCGGTGATCGCCATAGTCGCCAGCGCTTCCGCGATCGAGACATCGACGACCACGCCGGGTGCGGCCAGTGCCGCGTGCATGCCGGCGCAAGCGGCGGCAAGGCCGCCGATAAAGGCGGATTGTTCGCCGACCGGGCGGATTGGCGGTTCGGCGAGAGCGTCTACCTGTCCCGTCAGCAACCGGGCAATGCCGCTCGCAAAAAACAGCGTCAGGTCGGCCCCCGGGTCATTGGCTTTTGGTCCGGTTTGTCCGAAGGGCGAGATGTATACCAGCGCCGCAGTCGCATTGAGGCGGCGGAGACTGTCGGCGTCGTATTGCAAGGCGCGAAGCTGTTGGGGTCGGCCCTCACAGACGATTAATTTGGCGGTTGCGATCGCACTGCGGCGCGCTGCAGCATCATTGGCGGCGACGGGCTTGCCGTGATTGAGGTAGGCCGCGAGCGGCGTCGACATTTCCGGGTCGACGCAGCAGACATCCGCACCCGCATCGGCGAAGAGCCGTCCGCAAACGGCGGCAGCCAAACCCGTTCCTATTTGTACGAAACCGAGACCTTGCAGTAATGACATCTCGTTAGTGACGCCCTATTGGTCGAGCCAGGCGTCCTCGAAGCGCCAGCCATTGAAAATGCTGTTGACCATCACGGTGACCCCATGCACCCGCGGGTAATGGCAGGTCCCGAGGCGGTATTGATAAATGATCGGGCGGGCCGCGTCCTCCTGGAGCTGCCGGTCGATATCCCAGACCAGTTTCTTGCGCTTTTCCTGGTCGGGCTCGACCGATTGCTGCTCGTACATTTTTTCGAGCTCGGGATTGCAGTAGTTTGTGTAATTGCGTTCGGAACCGCAGGCATAATGCTCGTAGAAATAGGCGTCCGGGTCGTCGACCCCCGAGCCCGAAAGATTGGCGCCGACCATGAAGTCCTTGCGGGCCACCTTGGGGAACCAGTTGGCGGTTTCGACGGTGTCGAGCTCGCCGTCGATGTAGATCTCCTTCATCTGGTCGATCAGGATCACGGCTGGGTCACGGTATTGAGCGATATTGCGCGCCGCGACCTTGACCGGGAGCCGCTTCTGAGGCCCATAGCCGTGCTTCTCGATCAATTTGCGAGCCTCGGCGCGGTTGGCCTGCGCATCGGGGCCATAGCCTGGCAGAGTCTGGAGAATTTCCGGCGGCAGGCCCCAAAGCCCGCCGGGCGGCGGCTGCATCGCCCCGCTGACGTCTCCCTGGCCCTCGGCGAGAATGTCGATGAAGCTTTTGCGATCGATCGCCAATTGCATTGCCCGGCGAATTTCCGGGTCGCTGAAGGGTGGCGCCTCACGATTGACGAGCAGGTTTATTGCGACCGGCGTCTGCGTCAGCTCGCAGATCGCGTCGGGCGCCTGGCTTTTGATGTCGCGCATCGACTGCACCGTGACCTCGTAGGGAAAGGTCATGTCGAACTTGCCGGCGATAAAGGCGAGCGTCTGGGTCGAGCGGTTCGGGACGATGGTCCACTCGATACCGTCGAGATAGGGCCGGCCCGGCTTCCAGTAATCCGGGTTCTTCGCAAACCGGATGTAATCGTTTGGCTTGAACTCGACGAATTTGAATGGGCCCGTGCCAATCGGATGCGTGCGCATGTCGCGCGCCGGCACGTGGCACGGGTAAACCGGTGACATGCCGCTCGCGAGCAGCATTAAAAACGCCGGCTGTGGTCGCTTCAGGACGAAAGTCACCCCGTCTTCGCCATCGGTCGTGACTTCGTCGAGATTGCGATACCAGGCCTTGCGCGGATTGAGGCGGAGCTTCTCGCTCGACTTGCCGAGCAGCATGTCCCAGGTGCATTTGACATCTTTCGCAGTGAACGGCTTACCGTCGTGCCACTTGACGCCTTGCCGCAGCCGAAAGCCGATCCGCGTGAAATCCTCGTTCCACTTCCAGTCTTCGGCGAGCTCGGGCTCGATGAGATCGAGCCGGTTCTGTTTCTCGTGCTGATTGAACAGAACGATGTTATTGAACACACCCATGAAGGGCGCCACAGCCGAGATCGTCGCCTCTTCATGGATCGAGCCGCTCGCGGGGCTGTCGCGGTGAAAGAATTTGAGGACGCCACCGCTCTTCTGCGCGAACGCCGGCGGGGCGGTGAGCAAAAAAACGGCGCTCGTCAATGCGAGCGCACGGGCGATACCCGGCATGATCTTCCTCCCTCGTCGAGGCGCGACCATAGCACGGAACCAACTGGGCAATCACCGGCGTTGCCTCGATCAGAGCCGGCCGCGACTGCTCTCGCCGGGTCGCCGGGACATTCGATGAGGAGGTCAATTCAATGTTTCGCGACAAAAAGATCGGTTCGTCTCCCGCTGCTGCGGCCGCAATGCTCTTCTTTGGTTGCGTAACAGCGCATCCGGGCATGGCCCAGGGCCGTTCGGGCTCCGATGGTCCGATCGCCTGCGGCGACTTCCAGCGCGGCCCCAACGGTTCCTGGACCGTGCTGCGCCCGACGACGATCAGGGCACAAGGGGTGCAGCTGAACCTGGCGCCGGGGCAAACCTTCGCCAAGAACCAGTTTGTCAGCGGGATCGAGGTGACGACGGTTCTGGACCGCAATTGCGGTAACCAGTAAATGAGGCAGCGGTGATCATGACGAGCTCGAGCAGATGATCGCCGCCGCCGGCTAACGTCTTTGATGTGGTAGGATGCGTCGGGAACAGCCAAGAGGTGATCTCGACGCATGGAAAGGACCGCCGCCAACATAGCCGCGTTCGCCAGCCACATCGCGCCCACGCGCGGCCGCGGCGCGGCGCTGTCGATCAGGCTCAGCGCGGCCATCGTAACGGCGACGGTCGACGAGCCGCGTGTTCTGACCGTTCCAGAAACTGGGCTATGTCGAGCAGCTTTACACCTTTGGCGACCGTGACCGCACCGAAACCGGTGAGACGCGACCGGGGCGGGCTCTGACGGTCGCCTATCTCGCGCTGGTCCGCGAAGCGCGGCAGAGCGGAGCCGCCGAAGCGCCGTGGCAAAACTGGTACCGGTTTTTCCCGTGGGAAGACTGGCGCTCCGGAAGGCCGGCGGCGCTCGCCCCCGTCGAGGAGCGTCTGCGTTTATGGGCGGGGCAGGCAGCGAGCGAAGCGGAGCGGCGCCTGCGCGCTGAGCGGGTCGGCCTCGCCTTTGCCACTTCCTGGAACGAGGAGTTGGTTCTCGAGCGCTATGAGCTGCTTTACGAGGCAGGTCTAATCCAGGAGCGCTGGCGCGATCTCGGAAGCCCGCTGCCGCCGGAGGATGGCCCGACCTTTGGAGTGCCGATGGCGGCTGACCACCGCCGCATCCTCGCCACCGCGATCGGCCGGTTGCGCGGCAAGATCAAATATCGCCCGGTCGTGTTCGAGCTGATGCCGCCGGCTTTCACCTTGCTGCAGTTGCAGCGCACAGTCGAGGCGTTGTCGGGCGTGCGGCTGCACAAGCAAAATTTTCGCCGTCTCGTCGAGCAGCAGGGTTTGGTCGAGGAGACCGGCGGGATCAGCGGCACGACGGGCGGGCGGCCCGCGCGGCTCGTGCGCTTTCGCCGCGAGGTGCTGCTCGAGCGGCCGGCGCCCGGTCTGAGGCTGCGCGCCGGCCGTCGCTCGATGTTGTCGGTCTCGAGTCCGTAAGCTGCCGGGTTTTCGGTGCGCCCCCGGACTCTGCCCTCCTTCATCGCCGGC
>VAZT01000741.1 GCA_005884825.1 Alphaproteobacteria bacterium | reverse complement strand
CTACGGTTCCGACATAGAGAAAAACCGTACGGATGCCCGCCAGATCATGCATCAGCTCCGTTATGGGGCCGATAACCCGCTCAAGATCAAGGTATCGGTGCGCGACCTCCCATATTTGAGGGATCCGGCAGTAATCCTGATCGATCAGTTGAAGCAGGTCTACATCGAAGGCCAGCTCGAGACGATCGATACCACCAACTGGTTTCCCCGGGTCATGCGCAAGGACTATATCGTCGCCCTCACCGGCGCCGGCAGCGGGCCCGACCCCGACCAGAATCTCCATCTCCTCTACGGGTGCGGCGCCGAGTTGAACTACAATGGTTACTGCAGCGCCGAGGTGGACCAGCTGATCGAGCGTCAATCGACCGAAGCCGACCAGGAAAAGCGCAAAGAGCTGGTGTGGGAGATCGAACGCAAATTGGCGGAGGACGGCGCCAGACCGATCATCTTTTACGACCGCCGGGCGACCTGCTGGCAGCCTTATGTGAAGGGGCTAGCCCTCATGGTCAACAGCCTCTTCAATGGCTGGCGCATGGAAGACGTGTGGCTCGACAAGTAGGCGTTCCGCAGCGGCTGAATGCGCACGCGTCGACACGCCACACAGGCGGACAGACAGCAATATCGCCAAGGAGGGAGAACTGCCGACGCGACGTGCTTTTAAGCATTTTATAATGCAGCTGTGAAGCAGCTCACACTCAAAATCCGAAGCCGCTGCTACTTTGCTCCTCGTTCCAGGATTCTTCAGCTGGATCGCGTCCGAATGCGACGTAGCCATGACAACCAGATTGACCCTTCCGACCCATTTCCATAGCGAGCTGCATGCGCGTGCCCGGGCTTTCGCCCATGTGCAGGCGCGACGGCATCGCAAGCCCCCGAGCCAGAAATTCGATTTCCCAGCGGAGCTCGTCGGGACAATGGCTGACGTGACGCTCTACTACGATCCTCAGCTTGGTCAGGAGGGAGCCGACCTGGCGAAACAGGTCAAGGACACCGTCGAGCAGACCTACGTCAACTGCCGCAACTATTTTGGGATGGCCGGCCAGCCGGTAAACGTGATTATTGCGCCGGTAAACAACGAGACAGACGGCAGCGGCGGCGCCTATCATCACGGGTGCAGCTTCAATCCCGGTGGCGGCGATCTCTACATCGATGCAGCGTTCGGCAATCCGGTGATGACCACCGGTCTGATCGTGGCAGAGCTGACCGAATCCTTCATGGGCGCGCAAAATAAGGGTTGGGATTGCGGAGGTTCGAACGGTGAGGCGTTGTCTCGTTTCCTCGCCGAGCTCGAATCCGGTGGTCCGGCCGGGGCGCTTGCGGCCTTTGCGACGGGCCCGGCCTGGGACAAGGCTGGCCGCCCCAATTGGATCGATTCCACCGAGCCAACCGATCAAGATGCAGTCGCCACCGGCTGCGGTGTTGTCTATCTCTATTGGATGATGTCGAAGGGCTACACCGCGGCGCAGATCACAAAGGCCGCCTGCCCCGACGGCAGTCTCACCTCGAACTACACGGCGCTCACCCGCGGAACCAATGCCTGGCGGGATTTCAGCGCCGCGGTCGCCGGCCTTGCCGGTGGTGTTACGTCCGACGATCCGTGGGGAGCGGCGGCAGCCGTCGCGTAGCGGCGCGCTTTGCAGGGCGCGGAGTAGACCGGCGTGGTCTACTCCGCCGCCGGGGTCGGCTCGTTC
>VAZT01000134.1 GCA_005884825.1 Alphaproteobacteria bacterium | reverse complement strand
TCGGAATCCTCGGATTGATCGGCTGCTGGAAGCTGGGCGGCGCGGTGGCCCGCCCCCGCGCCGGATTTATCGCATGTCTGCTTCTGATTTCGATCCCGAATTATTACGGGCAGATGTTCAATAATCCAAAGGACATACCGTTTGCAGTCGGCGTCGTGTGGAGCACCTATTACATGATCCGAATCGTGCCGACGCTGCCCCGGCCTCCCTTGGGAACGCTGGCCAAACTCGGTTTCGCGATCGGCATGACGATGGGTGTAAGGATCGGCGGCCTGTTGCTGCTGTTCTATTTGAGCCTCCTCCTGGCGCTGGACGGAACTTGGCGCGCCGTCTTCGCCAACCGGATCCAATTGCTGGCCAGCACCGCTTGGGTCAGTTTGTGGAGAATTCTCCTCCCTGTCGTAGGCATCGCCTATCCGGCCATGTTGTTGTTCTGGCCGTGGGCGCAGACCGATCCGATCGAGAATCCGTTGCGCGCCCTTGCCTTTTTTTCACATCAGTCTTTTCCGTTTTACACGTTGTTCGATGGTCAGTTTGTGCCGGCAAACGACCTGCCGTGGACTTATCTCCCGACTTATATCGCCCTCGCGCTGCCGGAGCTCGTTCTCGTCCTGTTGGTGTGTATTCCGGTTGCAGCAGTGGTCGCGCTTTGGCGTGGCAATTTCCGTTTGAGCAGAGAGCAGGCGCTCGCGAGCTTCGTCCTCGGCGTCGGGATTGTCTTCCCGGTCGCGTATGCCATAGTCATCAAGGCCGTGTTGTTCGACGGCATGCGCCATTTCATCTTTATACTGCCACTAATCGCCGTTGCGGCGGCAGTTGCCGCAGATAGGGGTCTCGATTGGCTGTCGCGGTTCCCATACCGACGGCTGGTCTGGGGCGTACTCGCGATTTATGGCTGCGCGCATATTTCGATTATGGCCATGCTGCACCCCGATCAATATGTTTATTACAATGCCTTCGTCGGGGGGGTCGAGGGCGCCCAGCACAAGTTCAAGCTCGATTATTGGGCCAACTCCTATGCCGAGGCGGTGCAGGGGTTGGAAGATTACTTGCGCGCCGAGTATAGCGCAGATTTCGAAGAGCGCGAATTTACCGTCGCTGTTTGTGGGCCACCGATCTCAGCGGGCTATTATTTTCCGCCGAATTTTCGGTTCGTTCGCGATCGCGCCCATGCAGATTTTTTTATCGCCTTCACTAAGGACAACTGCGAACGATCACTGCCGGGCCGGACGGTTTATCGGGTCGAGAGGATGGGTGCGCTCCTGTCTCTGGTGCTTGATCGGCGCGAACTTGCCGCAGAGCAACGGGCCACGAAACGGGCCTCGGCGGCACCCCCTTCGAGGCCGATCCCCGGATCGCCGCGGACGTTGAATTTGCCCCCATCGCCGTAGAATAGATCTCGCGTGAAACCTTCCGAGTACGACAAGTTGGATAGGGTCGAAGACCGGATGTGGTGGTTCGCCGCCATGCACGCGAACCTCCTTCTGATGGCGCAGCGATCGAAGCTCGATGAGCTCGATCTCCCCATCCTTGATGCCGGTTGCGGGACCGGGGGAGTTCTCTCGCGTTTGGCTGTGAAGTATTGCAGGACACCGGTATTTGGACTGGATCTCGACCTTCAAGCCTGTACGCGTGCGGCTACCAAGAGCGCTCGGCCAGTATGTGTAGGATCGGTCAACGACCTGCCGTTTGCCAATGATGCTCTCGCCGGTATCTTCAGCGCCGACGTCTTATGCCACGAGGGCGTCGATGATCATCGTGCCCTGCGGCAATTCCATCGCTGTCTGTCCCAAAAGGGTCGGCTGATCCTCAATGTGCCGGCTTATAGCTGGATGCTATCGCGGCACGATATCGCGGTGAGCAACACTCGGCGCTATACGGCGACGGGTCTTCGCCGCTTGCTGAAGGCTGTCGGGTTTCGGCCGGTGTTCGTCTCCTACTGGAACGCGGTGCTGTTTCCGCTGATGGTCATAACCCGCAAGCTTTTTCCCGAGGGGCATGGAGTGGGCAGCGACGTCGAACTGTACCCCCGTTCGGTGGAAATGCTTTGCCGAGCCGCCACGGCGCTCGAAACCGCGCTACTGCGCCGTGGCGTCCGATTACCCTTCGGCGGGTCAATTCTCGCCATCGCTGTAAAGGGAGGCGGCGACCGTGACTGAAAAAGAGCAGACGCTTCCGAAAAACGCCGCGCCCGCTCTGACGCTCTCGATCGTGATCCCGGTCTACAACGGGGCAGCGAGTGTCGCCGAGCTGGTTCGCGCACTGGAAGAGCTGCGGATCGACGGCGGACACGAGATCATCCTTGTCAATGACGACAGTCCCGACGACAGCCTCAATGTATGCCGCAGTCTCGTCGACCGTGCCCGTGTGCCCATCACATTGATCAAACTCGCAAGAAATTTCGGAGAGCACAACGCCGTCATGGCAGGGCTGCGCCATGCGAGCGGGGCGCATGTAATTACAATGGACGACGATCTGCAGAACCCTCCCGAGGAGGTGGAGCGGCTGCTCGCCTTTGCTCAAGGCAGCGGGAAGGAGGTTATCTACACCTTTTACGACGATAAGCGGCACCCAATTTGGCGGAACCTCGGGAGCCGCTTTGCCAACCGGGTCGCCGATTTCGTGCTCGAAAAACCGAGGGGTCTCTATCTCTCCAGCTTCCGTTGCATGAGCGCTTTTGTCGTTCGCGAGATCACCCGCTATGAGGGGCCCTTCCCGTATGTCGATGGGCTGATCCTTCAGGTTACCCACGATATCGATCGGCTGATGGTGCGGCATTTGCCGCGCGCGGCGGGGCGCAGCAATTACACCTTGCGCCGCCTCATGCGGCTGTGGGCGAGCATGTTCGTCAACTTTTCGGTGATGCCGCTGCGGGTCAGCACAATAACTGGGTTTATCCTGAGCGGACTGGGAGCTTTGGCCGGCGCGATGGTCATCGCCGAGGCGCTGACTTCGTCCCCGCCGGCCGGTTGGGCTTCGTTGATGGCGGCGGTGCTGCTGCTTTCCGGCGTGCAGCTGGTGATACTCGGCATCGTCGGCGAGTATCTCGGCCGGCTCTACCTGACGGCCAACGGAAAGCCTCAATCGGTTATCAGGGAGGTGCGGCGCAGCCAATACCCGCGCGCCCCCGGGGCAAGACCGCCAGTTCGGCTACGCGAGAGCGCAGGATGATGATGTCGGTGTATTACACAAGTCTCGTCGCGGCGATATTGTTTGGGATTGCCGGACAAATCGCACTGAAATCGGCCGCCGAAGGGTCGGCGACGATCACTGCACAATTTGTCAATCCGCTGACAATTATTGGCCTCGCGATCTATATCGTGGCTGCGCTTTGCTACATTCTGGCTCTGAAGAAAATCCCCGTCTCGATTGCCTTCCCTTCGGTTGCGGCGAGCTATGCAGTGGTCGCCGTGCTTGCGCATCTATTGTGGAACGAGCCCCTCGGCTGGCCGCAGCTGGCGGGCATCGTATTGATCGGCAGCGGCGTGTTGCTGATTCACCAGAACTGACATTTGGCTCAGGCGAAAAACCTGCGAATCTCGGCGATAACCCGATCTACCGCATGGTCTGAAATTTGCGGGTAAATCGGCAGGCTCAGAATTTGGGGTGCGGCGCGCTCGGTTACACCCAGACCTGACGGACCGCAGGCGAGACGGCCCCTATAGGCCGGTTGTTGGTGCACCGGGACCGGGTAATGAATTCCACTGCCGATCCCGGCAGCCTGCAAAGCCTCCCGCAACCCGTCGCGTTCGGCGAGCCGGATTACGTATTGGTGGAAAACGTGTGTCGTTGCTGGCCGGCGTGCCGGAAGCGCCAGCGGGAGCCCCGTGAGACCGCTATCATAACGGGCGGCGGCTGCTTGCCGGCTGGCATTGTCAGTCTGCAACGCCCGGAGCTTGACCCCAAGGATCGCGGCCTGGATTGGGTCAAGACGCGAATTGATGCCAGTGCGCGCACTGACATAACGCTCCCGCCAGCCATGCTCCCGAACTTCGCGTAGCGCCGCCGCGAGCACGGGATCGTTCGTCACGACCATGCCACCGTCGCCGAGCGCGCCGAGGTTCTTTGTCGGATAAAAGCTAAAGCAAGCAATATCACCAAACGACCCCGCCGCCCTTCCGCGATAGAATGCCCCGTGGCTCTGCGCGCAATCCTCTATCAGCCGTAAGCCGGATATCCGGGCTATCTCGGTGAGGGCAGACAATTCGGCCGGCTGACCATAAAGGTGCACCGGCAGGACCGCCGCCGGCCGGCCGGGCGGCGGCGACCGCAAGACACGCAAGAGCTCGCGCGGAGCCATAGTGTAGGTACCCGGCTCCACGTCGACCAGCACCGGCGTTGCGCCGGCCCGCTCGATCGCTGCAATAGTCGCAACCGCAGTGTGGGACACGCTGAAAACGAGGTCCCCCGAGCCGATCCCGCATGCGCGCAATGCGATCTCGATGGCATCCGTCCCGCTGGCGACGCCGATCGCGTGCGCAACCCCAACGAAATCCGCAAATGCGGCCTCGAAACCCTCGACTTCTCTGCCGAGAATATAGACGCCGCTGTCGAGAACACGGGCGATGGCGGCGTCGATAGCGGTCCGTTGAGCGAGGTAACCAGCTCGGGGGTCGGTCTGCGGTATCGCAGGGGCCGGTCGGTTGGTGGTCATCGGATCTTAGATGTAGCTCGCCAGGCGGCTGCGGTAGTATTCGATTGAGCGGCGCAGACCTCGGGTGATGCCGATGCGGGGGCGCCAGCCGGACAAAGTCCGAAAACGTTGGTCGTCGATCAGGAAATCTCCAACATCGATGCGCTTGCGCTCCGGCGGAAACTCCCGGATGTCGTATTGCCCGCCGCCATTCGCTTCGATCATCGCTTCTGCCAGCGCCGTCAGGCTGACCGGGTCGCCGCCGCCCACATTGAGCGCCAACCCCTCGGCCTCCGTCGTGAGTGCGGCGGCGAGAAATGCGTCGGCCGCGTCATCGACATAGAGAAGGTCGCGGCGCTGCTCGCCGCCCCACACCTCGAACGGCTCACCTTCGATTACCCGGCGCAGCCAAATACCAAGGAAGGTCTGACGGGCATCCTTGATGCGCATTCCGGGCCCGTAAACGTTGGTCAGCCGGAGGGAGCGAGTCTTGATGCCGTAGACGTCGCAATATAACAGGTGATAGGCCTCGCCCGCCATCTTGTTGACCCCGTTCACGTCGACCGGGCGCAGCGGATGGCGTTCGTCGACCGGGAGATATTCGGGCCGGCCATAGATCTGCCGCGTCCCGGCATGCACGATCGCGATCCCGGGATTGACCGCCCGGCATGCTTCCAAGAGCTGCAGCTGCGCTGTGCAGTTGATCGCGAGGTCGTCCTCGGGCGACGACATCGAATCGAGATGGCTGGTCTGCGCCGCCAGGTTGAACAAAAAATCCTGGCCGGCAAGCAGATGCGGCAACGCAAATCCGCCACGGATATCGGCAATGTTGACCGCCACCCGATCGCGTATGTCGGCGATATTGGCGAGATTGCCGCCATAATCCGGGATCATGCTGTCG
>VAZT01000740.1 GCA_005884825.1 Alphaproteobacteria bacterium | reverse complement strand
CCAAGAAATGCTCCGCGCGGCAGCGCATGATTATGAGGAGATCGCGGAGGATATTGACGCTGGGGCGGTTGAGATCCGCCACCCCGAATTGCTCCCGCAGCGCAACCATTAACTGCCCCTGGTGCCGTTCCCGTGAACGGGTGTACGGTAATCGGCATCGTCGGCAATGGCCACCGGGCGCCGACGGCTGAGAGCCTAGGCGTTCCCATAATCAACGAGGGACGCGCGCACTCCCGCCCTGATGGGGTCAGGCCCTGATGGGGTCAAGGGAGATGCTCCGTGCTCGACGCGATCCAAAACCTGCTGCAGCGGGCGTCCGATTATTCCGACGCTTCTGAAGAGCGCTGTGTCTCATCTCGCGAAGCGCTGCGGCAAGCCACCGCCCTCATCGGGATGAGCCGCGACGCAATTGCCCGTAGCCGGGATCAAATCGCACGGCTCGAAACGCAAACCACGGAACGGCTAAATTTCTGAGTTGCTATGGGAAACCTGCCGGCCCACAGCTTCCGGCCAACGTGATTGGTGCGGACGGCGGGACTCGAACCCGCACCCGGTATCCCGGAGCAGATTTTAAGTCTGCTGCGTCTACCTTTTCGCCACGTCCGCTCGCTCCACAATGTCGGGCGGCATACCCGCGGCCGCCAGGGCGGTCAGCCGGGCTTGACCCAGGGCGCCTGGCTCTCCGGCTCGAGCCGGACGGGCGGCAGCGGCCGGGGCCTCGCGGCAGCGCCGTTGTTGTTGACCGGTTTGACCTTTGACCGGTCGATCTCGACGTTGATTTCGAGCAGCGAGGTGTCGGCCGATTTCCCGACATTGATGCGCAGCGTGTCATCGCGGATCTCGACATAGCGGCTCACGACGTCGAGCAGATCCTTCTGCAAAGCCGGCAGAAATTCCGGGGCGTCGCGGCTGGCCCGCTCATGGGCGAGCACGATCTTCAGCCGGTCCTTGGCGATTACCGCGCTGTTGCGGCGCTCCGGGAAGAGCAGATCCAACAGGCGCATCAAGCTCTCCCGAACAAGCCGCGGAAGATGCTTCGGCGCTCGGGCTGGAGAAACCGCATTTCGCGTTGCTCGCCGACAAAGCGCGCGACCGAGTCGAGATAGGCGCGCCCCGCCGGGCTTTCCTGGTCAAACACGACCGGGGTCCCGGTGTTGGAGGCCTTCAGCACCGTTTCCGATTCGGGGATCACGCCGAGCAAGGGGATCGAAAGGATCTCCTTGACGTCCTCGACCGACAGCATTTCGCCCTTCTTGACGCGCTCCAGCGAATAGCGGGTCAGCAGCAGATGCACCTGGACCGGCTCCAGATTGTGTTCGGCGCGGCGCGATTTGGAAGCCAGGATGCCGATGATCCGGTCGCTGTCGCGCACCGAGGAAACCTCGGGGTTGGTGACGATGATCGCGCTGTCGGCGAAATAGAGAGCGGTGATCGCGCCATGCTCGATCCCGGCCGGGCTGTCGCAGACGATATAATCGAAGTTTTCCTTCAGCTCGTCGAGTACCCGCTCGACCCCGTCGCGCTTCAGGGCCTCCTTGTCCCGCGTCTGCGAGGTCGGAAAGACGTAAAGGTTGTCGTTGCGCTTATCCTTGATCAGCGCCTGGTTCAGCTTGGCGTCGCCGTTGATCACGTTGATGAAATCGAACACGACGCGGCGCTCGCAGCCCATGATCAGATCGAGGTTGCGCAACCCGACATCGAAGTCGATAACGACGGTGCGCTTGCCGCGCAGCGCCAGTCCGGCGGCGATCGCGGCTGCGGAGGTGGTCTTGCCGACGCCTCCCTTGCCCGAAGTGAGCACGATTACTTTTGCCAATAGACCTCCCCCTTTTCCCCAGCAAACCCCATACAGCGATTCGCGGCGGCCCCCGCCGCCCATGAAGCGCCCCCACAATGATGAGCGTCAATTCCGCTCGATGGTCAACCGATCATCGACGAACGCGATCTGCACCGGTAAACCCCGGTGTTCCGGCGGGATTTGATCGCTGACGAGATAATGTCCGGCGATGCTGACCAGCTCTGCCTCGAGCCGGCTGCAAAAGATTCGCGCCTCGGCGTCGCCGCCGGCGCCGGCCAGAGCCCGGCCGCGCAGCGCCGCGTAAACATGGATGTTGCCGTCGGCCATGATTTCGGCTCCTGCGCTGACCGGCGCGGTGACGATGAGATCGGCGCCGCGTGCATAGATCTGGGTGCCTGAGCGGACCGGCTGCGTTATCAGCCGCGATTTGGCCGCGGACGGGGGAGGGTGGCTTTGCGGCAGTGGACCGGCCCCTGGCGCGGCCTCCGCAGGGCGCGGCCGGCTGGGTTGTGTGGCGTTGGGGGCGAACCCCGCGAGACCCGCGGCGGCAGCGGCATCTGCTTGAGCCGGCGCGGCATTCTGGATGCCAATCAGGGTCAAGGTGTGGCGCCGCAGGATCTCCTTGGCCTCGGCGAACTCCGCTTGGCTAGTGAACTCAGCCGCCCCCTTCAGGTCGAGCACGACCGGCGCGTTGTGGAAGAAACGGGGACTGCGCCGCACCTGCTCGGCGAGTTCGGCTTCGAAGCCGGGATCGCGCAA
>VAZT01000739.1 GCA_005884825.1 Alphaproteobacteria bacterium | reverse complement strand
TTCACCGGCTATTTCGCGCCGCACAGGGGCGCATATGATCTCCCGAAAATGAAAGACTATCTGCAACAGCACCCCGACGCGAAGGTCGCCCTCGACCAGCTGCAATACGCCGTCCCCTGGTTCGAAACCTACAAACCCGTAACCGTGCGCAAGGCGATAGAGGACCAGGTCCAGGCAATCCTCTCCGGCAACAAAACCCCGGCCGATGCCGTCCAGACCGATCTTAAGAGCGTCGACAAAAGATAATCATGTAATTGCCTCATTCGCATTGTAATCTCCTGGGCATCGGCATCCGTGAGCGGGTCCGAGATTGCGGTTGAAGGGGTCGCCGGCGCCTGATCTCGACCAGATAAAACAGGAGGAACAGGGGCGCGGGACCCGCGGGGGCGGTTCGCCAAGGGCAATCCCGATGCCCGGGAGCGGCCGCTTGACGCTCGGGCGACCGCGGCGACAGAATTCCGGCGCGGATTAGAGGGGAAGGAGGGCGCGGTGGCGGATGTACGGGTGATGGCCACGGGTTTGCGGTTTCCGGAGGGGCCGGTGGCGATGGCCGACGGGTCGGTCATATTGGGCGAGATCGCGGGGAGCGCGGTCACCCTGGTCGCGCCGGACGGCAGCAAATCGGCTATCGGCTCGGCGGGCGGCGGGCCGAACGGGCTCGCCCGCGGCCCCGACGGCGCGCTCTATCTCTGCAACAATGGCGGCAACGAATATGCGCAAGGCGGGTTTTTGTCGACTGGACCGTCCAAGGATTACCAGTGCGGGTATATCCAGCGGATCGATCCGCGCACCGGCGAGACGCGCATTCTCTACAGCCAATGCAATGGCCACAAATTGTCGGCGCCGAACGACATTGTGTTCGACCGCCAGGGCGGGTTTTACTTCACCGATCTAGGCAAGCGGCGGGCGCGCGACCGCGACCATGGCGGGCTCTACTATGCGTTGCCCGACGGCTCGAAGATCGTCGAGCTCGTCCATCCGATGCTGAGCCCAAACGGCGTCGGGCTGTCGCCGGACGAGAAGACCGTCTATGTCGCCGATACGGAGAGCTCGCGGCTCTTCGCGTTCGATATCGTCGAGCCCGGCGTGCTGCGCAAGGAGCCGTTCCCGGCCCCCTATACCGGCCGCCTCGTCTGTGGACTGCCCGGCTTTCAGCGCTTCGACAGCCTCGCGGTCGAGGCCTCGGGCAATATCGCCGTCGCCACTCTGATCACCGGCCATATCACGGTCATTGCCTCCAATGGCAATGTCGTGCGGCAGGTCAAGATGCCCGACGTCTACCCGACCAACATCTGCTTTGGCGGCAGGGACATGAAAACCGCCTACATCACCCTTTCCGGCACCGGCCAGCTGGCCGCGATGGACTGGCCCGAGCCCGGTCTGCGCCTGAATTTCCAGGAGTGATGCGGGGCGATGGCCGTGGCCTCACAGAACTCATCGTCGCCCCCGCGGAAGCGGGGGCCCAGGGTTGCCAGGTGCGAGCTTGCGCTCTGGATTCCCGCTTTCGCGGGAATGACGGCTTTCGCTCAGGTTTCTTAGGAGGCAGAAATGAAAGCCGCCGTTTTCCATGCCGCGAACCAGCCGATGACGATCGAGGAGGTTGCGGTCAACAAGCCGGGACCGCGCGAGGTGCTGTTGCGCACCGCCTTTGCCGGGCTGTGCCACAGCGACCTGCATTTCATCGAGGGGCTCTACCCGATCGCGAC